>JALEZT010000192.1 GCA_022772725.1 Eubacterium sp. | reverse complement strand
GAGCTTGTTGGAGAGCAAAACGAAACAGTTAATAACGGTGGTGTAAAAATCGGCGTTATTAAAAATAACGAATGGCTTGTAGAAATAACATCGGATATACCGTTTGTAGGGGAAAACGGATATATATCAATAATTGATGCTTATTCAGGCAAAGATTCTTTTAATTTGAAAAGAGAATATTCAAATTGCGGTGTATTTTTTGAATATTGTGGTAACGGAATCTTTATAGATTATTACTTATATGCTCCTCCGGGAACTAGTGATTATGATAGTTTCTGTTATACTTATGGTGTCGCATATAACTCTGAAAACGGAAAGAGCTATAAAATAAATTGTGCAGCAAATTGCGCTTTGGGTTTAAGGTATTGCTCTTTTGATAGTTCTTCTATGGAATATTGGAACAGTGATTTTAAAATTAGAGACAGATTAGTATATAAGGATAAAGATCATAAATTTAATATACTTAATCTAAATACTATGGAAACTAAACAATTCGACGGTATAGATGATTTTTCTCAATATTCAAATGGATTAATATTTGTGCGTACTGAAGATAAAGGATTTGTCGGATTTATTGATGAAGACTTCAATTTCGTTATTGATTTAACCGATTATAACCTGAAATTGCCTTTCAAAGATGTGTGGGGAGAAGAATGTGATTGGTGTAATAAGTGTTATTTCTTTAAAGATGGCAAGTGTGAAATTAACACTCGTACCGATAGCGGTTCTGTGTTCAAAGTTACAATTGACAAAACAGGAAAAGAGATAAACTCGGTTGAGATACAATAATAAGTATAGAGTTGATTTTAAGCGATTTTTATATGAAAGGAAGACATTATGAAAAAGCTTGAAAGAATCAGTGGAATTTTAACATTTGTGGGATTTGGGATTACTTTATTAAACAATTCTGTTTTAGGCGGCAGCCAAACGATTGGATTAATCGGAATGGTGTTTTCCGTTTGTTCATTTTCGGTATATCTTTACGCAAAGGAAAAACGAAAGAAGCAAGAGAAAGAAAATGATAAGCAACCACTTAAAGATGAAAAAAGCAAGGAGCCAAGCAAAGAATTGCAAAAGAACAATGAGGATATCGCCTCAAACAGCAGCGACAACAAATTTGATTCGCTTATGACGGGGCAGCTGGTTGCATTTTACAAAACAACACACAATAAGGATTATTCGGACGAATATGAAAGGCGATTACAGCATATCGGCTTTACCGAGCCCGAATCAAAATCCTTATTTATGCTTGAGCTTATGATGCTCAAGCACGACCATATCCCGATTTTAACCGATGAGAATTATCTTATTAAAAATAATTTCGATTTGAAAACTCCTATACTTCCTTTGGAAAATTCATACTATGTTGAGCATCAAATGTTTTTGGTTTCCGAGATAACGAAAATATGGGATGAAGCCGAATGGGTTTGGACTTATTTAAAGGACAGGGAAATGCCTAAGGATGTTGCAAATGAAATATTTATGTTAACAAGATACGGTGGAGGAGAATTATTAATTGAAACGCTTAAATCAATATCCGAGCATTCACATATTGATTTTGCAAAAATTCAAAAATATTCCAGGTGCGAGCAGGATATGATGTTCAAGTATAAATGGAACAAAAATGCTAACGAAAAGCATCCGTATTATTGATATTTCGGTGAAAAAATATGGAGATTACAAAAATTGTTATTACCGGCGGACCTTGCGGCGGAAAATCAACAGCGATGAGCTGGATACAAAAGGCATTTACACAAATGGGATACACTGTTTTGTTTGTTCCCGAAACGGCAACTGAGCTTATTACCGCAGGCATTGCCCCGTGGAACTGCAAAACAAATTTAGAATTTCAAAAGTGCCTGATGTCTTTGCAAATTGAAAAAGAAAAGGTGTTTGAACAAGCCGCTATGTCAATGGATACAGACAAGGTTCTTATCGTTTGCGACAGAGGTTCAATTGACAATAAGGTATATATGACCGATTTGGAATTCTCATCTATTGTAAATTCCGTTGGTATAAACGAGGTTGAGCTTCGTGATAGCTATGACGCAGTATTCCATCTTGTAACCGCCGCAAAGGGTGCTGAAAAGTTTTATACAACCGAAAACAATAGTGCAAGAACCGAAACAGTTGAAGAAGCGGCTGAAATGGATGACAAATTTATTTCTGCTTGGACAGGTCATCCTCATTTCAGAGTTATAGATAATTCAACTGATTTTGAAAATAAAATGAAAAGGCTTATTGCTGAGATTTCTTCATTTCTCGGCGAGCCTGAGCCTTTTGAGATTGAAAGAAAATATCTGATTGAATACCCTGATATAAAATGGCTTGAAAGCATTCCGAATTGTCATAAGGTTGAAATTATACAGACCTATTTAACCTCTTCAAAAGATGACGAGATTAGAGTTCGTCAAAGAGGAGAAAACGGGAATTATATTTATTTTCAAACTATCAAGAAAAAAGTTTCGGATATAAAGCGAATTGAAATTGAAAAAAGATTATCGCAAGAGGAATATTTATCATTGCTTATGAATGCTGATACAACAAAACGCCAAATAAGAAAGGATAGATATTGCCTTACATACAATAATCAGTATTTTGAGATTGATATTTATCCGTTTTGGAATGATAAGGCAATTGCAGAAATAGAGCTTAGCGATGAAAACGCAGTTGTTCAGTTCCCAAATGAAATTAAGGTAATCAAAGAGGTTTCCGATGATGCGGCATACAAAAATGCGTCTCTGGCGGAAATAAAATGACGGAGATTACTTATGATTAATTATTTAATATTTCTTTTTGGGGTAGTAATTTTTTCAGTTTCATTTATTATTAATGCAAAAAAGCGCCCAAAAAGTAGAGACAACGAGAAATCTTGCACTAATGATAATAGCACGAAGACGGCCGCTCAATCAGAAAACACCGAAAGAAAAACAACCGTAACAGCTAAAAAAGTAACATATTCTTCAAAGACGGATTTTTCCGTGAAATCAAAGGATATTAAAAGCAATGCCGATGATTCAATCCAAAATAATGAAACATATCCCTTAAATATTATTTCCGAATTATTAATCAATAAAGGATTTTCTTTTCAAAAAGCTACTGTCGGAGGGGGTTATGATGAAGTTACTCACACCGGAGATGCGGCATATAATACGCAATATTCCGATTTTAATGATTTTCGAGATAATTTTGAATCGGATTTCGAGAAAGCCTTAAAACTCGAACGCGAAGATTCTAACGGTTGGGTAACAAGCTTAAACTATGGATATATTCGTGTGTCTTTGCAAAAACAATCATTATCTGTAATAGTAACTAAATATATTTTGTATCGCGAATTATATGTTAAGTGGACTTATAGTGATGATAGTGATATTGCATACATAACAGAAATAAATAATAACATAAAGTGTTTGCTTGGCATTGATGATGAACCTGCAAAAGAAATTTGAATAAATCTTTTATATCAAGCTTTCTGAATTGAATATATTTTTGATTGAAAGGAAATGAGCAATGAAGCTTAATAATGATAGAATAATCGACG
>JALEZT010000187.1 GCA_022772725.1 Eubacterium sp. | reverse complement strand
GCCGCCTTGCCCGGTATAGGTGCTTCTATTCTTACATGAGTTGCCGCAAGATTAAGCGCAATATCGTCTGCAAGATTTGTTATTTTGGAAATTCTTATACCTGCCGCAGGCTTTAACTCATATCTTGTTACGGTAGGTCCTCTGCTGATATCGGTTATGGTTGCGTCAACATTAAACGAATGAAGCGTTTTTATAAGGTTTTCGGCATTAGATTTAAGCTCGCCGCTTATATCCTTTGTTGCCGCCTTCTTTGCATTTTTTAGTATTTTAACGGGAGGAATAACATAATCCTCAACAGATGATTTCATCTGCTCCTCGCTTACGGAAAAGCTTTCAGGCTTTCCGACTGTTTTCTCCTCTGAGGCGTTTTCAACAATTTCATCAATCGTTTTTGATTTAGCCTTTTCACGCTCTGCCTTATTCTTTTCGGCAGCGGCGTTAATCTCGTCTATAATAGACTGAGAGATTTTCATTTCCTCGGTTTGAAGCGCAGGATTTTCCTCTTCCTTTTCCCTGCCCTTTTTTCTTTTGCCGTTATCCGCTTCGTTAGGAGGGTTTTCGTCAAGCGGAACATCAATATTGGCTTTTCTTCTTTTCTTCTCTTCGATTTTTTCGGAAACAACAGGCTGAACCTTTTCATAGGTTGCCTTTGCGGGACTTACCGCACCTTTAAGGAACTGAACAATTGTTATACCCGTTAAGAGCATAAAGTCAACAAAAATGAGAACAATGCTGACTATAATTGCAGGAGCCTTGCCGAGCGTCAGCAAAAGCCAGCCGAAAACCGCACCGAAAAAGCCTCCGTTAAAAACGGTTGGAGCGTTTTGATAAGCCGATACAACGGAATCCTTAAAAACCGTACCGCTATCGTTTTGAATAACAAAAATAATCGTTGAAAGCAAAAGCACCATAACAATGCTTTCAACGCCTTTAACTATCAGCAATTTCGGTTCACTGTCTTTAAGAGAATAAAGGACTGTTATTACGATAGCCAATATCGGAAATACCCACGAAGCAAACATACCGAAAAGGCCGACATAAGCATTATGTAAAAACAACCAAGCACCCTGCCCTTTTATAACCGATATAAAGAAAAATATTACGGAAACAGAAAAGATAACTATACCGACAATTCTGTTTAACTCGCTGTTATCGGCAGTCTGCTGCGCCTTTGCAGCAGTTTTGGTGCGAGTTGAATTCTGATTGTTTTTTGTTTGACTTTTTTGATTACTGTTTTTATTATTCGCCATATTAATTCCCATCGCCTTTCCGGCTACAAATAGTGTAATTAAAAATTCCCAACGCCTTAACGTAGCCGGATAAGGCGCATAATGGGAATTTAGCCATCTCAAAATTATGCCTTTGGCAAATTTTGAGGGCAATACAATCGGGTTAGTGTGATTTTTCACACTAACCTCTTTATTTACTTAACTGCAATTTCAATTATTCCTGCAATAAGTGCAATTGCCCCGATTGCATAATCGTAAAATGAAAAGTATTTTAAATAATTCTTTTTAACAACAAAAAGCAGAAGCTTGCAGGCAAAAAACGCAAGAACGCCCGAAAGAACAACTGCAATTATTCCCGAAATAATATTAACATAGGTTACGCACCTTGCAATCTCGACGATACCGCAAACAATAAGTATCGGTGCGCTTATACTAACGAAGTATCTGTAAGCAATTTTTCTGTTTGTATTAAACAAAACCGCAATTGAGATAACCACACAGCTCAATGAAAGACCTGCAACGGGAATCGCAAAGAACGCTCCGACGGAAATAACTATTGCGCATAAAACAGAAAGGTTATTTCCCTTTTCCTCCTTTTTGAGCTTTAACGAAGCAAGCAAAAGAAGACTTGCAGTTAAGATAAAGCAGATTCCCTCGGAAATAAGATTTCCGTCATACGAATAGGAATTTAAAACGGAAAATACATTTGAGCCGTTTCCGAGAGGGATTGCATAAACAAGCATAAAAATATACGGAAGAAATGTGAAGTACATAAACTTTCTTGAATTTGAGGTTTTTTTCAAATCAAGGGTTTTGGTAAAAATCTCTTTACCCGTGAAAACAAATTCATAGATAAGGCGCAGAAAGACCTTGTATGACGCAACAATTATACCAATCGCCATACCGATATGTATAAGCCCCGTTAATTCGGAGCAGTTTGCTGAATACCTTGAAGCGAAATCGTGAAAAATTGCTGAATGACCGCTTTCAGATAAGGGAAAAATAAAGGTCAGAGCCTGACCGATTGCCTGAAATATCGCCGTTATAATCGACACTGTTTTTACCTCCGTACATCTCGGCATTATCAAGAAAATAGCCGAATCTAACATAAGAATAAGGGTTGCTTGAACGCACACCGTTTGAAGCATTAATTTGATTTTTATAAAAAATATCGCTTTCGCTGACAACAGACCAAAGCATTATTTACCCTCCTCAATTGAGCGGTTAAGAAAATCAAGAGCGTCCGAAAGGCCGCCGAGCTCATCAATAAGACCGCATTCAACTGCTCCTTCGCCGTCAAGCACGGTGCCTACATCCATAACAAGCTCGCCCGTTTTCATCATAAGCTCCCTAAAAGCCTTTCCCGATATTTTGGAATTGCTTTCAACAAAATTTACAATTCTGTCCTGCATCTTTTCAAAATACGAAAGCGTTTGAGGAACACCGAGAACAAGCCCGTTCATTCTTACAGGATGAACAGTCATTGTTGCACTCGGCACGATAAAGCTTTTTTTGCAGGAAACGGCAAGAGGAACGCCTATTGAATGACCTCCGCCGAGAACGAGAGAGGCTGTTGGAGTTTTCATAGTTGAAAGAAGCTCTGCAATGGCAAGTCCCGCTTCAACATCTCCGCCGACGGTGTTTAATATAATCAAAAGGCCGTCTATATCCTGACTTTCCTCAATAGCAACAAGCTGAGGAATAACATGCTCATATTTAGTTGTTTTGTTCTGACTCGGAAGAATATAATGACCCTCAATTTGACCGATAACGGTTAGGCAATGAATGAAATGGCCGTTTTTCTTAACGGTTATAGAGCCTGTTTCAAAACTTGCCTGCGAGGAGCCGTTATTTTCGTCAGCGTTAATATTTTCGTTTTCATTTTCGTTTTCATTTTCGTTTTCAGACACTTAAACACTTCCTTTGTGTTATTATGTCCGAAAACTCTTATATATTGTATCATACAACAAAAAATAATTCAATATAATGATAAATTAATTGTTTTTTATTATAAAAAGATTGACACAAGATAAACAATATTATAAAATAGATTGACAATTTTTTTAACAACTTGGAGGAATTGAAATGGGACTTACCTTGGCTCAAAAACTTATTAAGGCTCATCTTGTTGACGGCAAAATGATTCCCGGTAAGGAAATCGGTTTAAGAATTGACCAAACGCTTACGCAGGACGCAACCGGAACAATGGCTTATCTTGAATTTGAAGCGATGGGAGTTGACCGCGTTAAAACCGAAAAGAGTGTTGCTTATATTGACCACAATACGCTTCAAACAGGCTTTGAAAACGCAGACGACCACAGATACATTCAAACCGTAACGAAAAAGCACGGCATTTATTTTTCAAGACCCGGAAACGGCATTTGCCATCAGGTTCATCTTGAAAGATTCGGTATTCCCGGAAAAACACTTATCGGCTCCGACAGCCACACACCTACCGGCGGTGGTATCGGTATGCTTGCAATGGGTGCAGGCGGACTTGATGTTGCCGTTGCCATGGGCGGCGGAACATATTATATTCCTATGCCGAAGATGACAAGAATTAATCTTCACGGCTATCTTAAGCCTTGGGTTTCCGCAAAGGATATAATTCTTGAAGTTTTAAGAATTATGAGCGTTAAAGGCGGAGTAGGTAAAATTATTGAATACGGCGGAGACGGCGTTAAAACTTTAAGCGTTCCCGAAAGAGCAACCATAACAAATATGGGTGCAGAGCTCGGTGCAACCACCTCTATTTTCCCGTCTGACGAAATTACTCTTGCATTTCTTAAAGCTCAGGGCAGAGAAAGCGACTGGACTGAAATTCTTCCCGACGCTGACGCAGAATATGACGAGGTTATCGAAATTGACCTTTGCGCGCTTGAACCTATGGCGGCTTGCCCACACATGCCCGATAAGGTAAAAACAACAGACGAAATCGGAAAAATTAAGGTTGACCAGGTTGCAATCGGCTCCTGCACAAACTCATCTTATGTTGATATGATGAAGGTTGCATCAATCCTTAAAGGCAAAACAATTGCCCCAACCGTTTCGCTTTGCATTGCTCCCGGCTCAAAGCAGGTGCTTAATATGCTTGCACTCAACGGTGCACTTTCCGATATGATTAATGCAGGTGCAAGAATACTTGAATCAGCCTGCGGCCCCTGTATTGGAATGGGACAAAGCCCGAACTCAAAGGGTGTTTCATTGAGAACCTTTAACAGAAACTTTGAGGGCAGAAGCGGAACAAAGGACGCAGGAATTTATCTTGTTTCTCCCGAGGTTGCGGCAGCTTCCGCTCTTACAGGCTATCTTACAGACCCAAGAGAGCTCGGCGACGCACCGACTGTTACAATGCCCGAAAAATTCATTGTTAACGATAATATGATCGAGGCTCCCGCTACTCCCGAGGAAGCAGACAGGGTTGAGGTTTTGCGAGGACCGAACATCAAGCCGTTCCCGCAGACACAGCCGCTTCCCGAAAGCCTTGAAGCAAAGGTTATGCTCAAAGTTGGCGACAACATTACAACAGACCACATTATGCCGGCAGGAGCAAAGATTCTTCCCTACCGTTCAAATATTCCGCACCTTTCTCAATACTGCTTTGCGGTTTGCGACG
>JALEZT010000058.1 GCA_022772725.1 Eubacterium sp. | reverse complement strand
ATCAGCTCTGCTTCCGTATAATATCTTTCAAAAGCAAGCTCCTCTGCCCTTTTAATTTCCTTTGCGGTTAAAATCTTCATAATTACTCCCACAAAATAACCGTTGCGGCGGCAATACCGCCGTCGTGGCTGATAGATAAATCACATTTTTCCTTGCCGTTTATATACGGCTTTCCGTTTTCATTGTGCAGAATTTCGATATCTGTTAGGGGAAAAGTAATTCCCGTGCCGAGTGCCTTAAAATATGCCTCCTTTGCGGCAAAAATGCCTGCAAGGCTTTGTGCATTTTCAGCATAAGCAATTTCATTTTCCGTAAACACTCTTTTAAGAAAGTTATCCCTCTGCACGCTTTTTTCAATTCTTGATATTTCAACAATATCAATTCCGATTTTAAACATTTAATCTCCTTAACAGTGCGTTTTAACGGTATCGGATTATTACCGTTAACCTATCGGCTTTATCTTAAAGCTTCCTTTATAACGGCGAACATTTGCCTTTTTATGTTGGGCAGTCGGAGTCGGTCCGCAGGAGTTGGAGCCTGCGCCCATTTCAAAGCCGTCTATATGAACAACGGTTGTTTCATATTCAGACAAATCCTCCTTATGCGTTGCCTTTGCGCATTGCTGTGCATTAAAGTGATTTGCATTAAATGTAAACGGAGCCTCGCTTTCAAATCTTAAACCGATTGATGAATCGTCTGTTAGCTCTGCCCAATATGTGTTATACCTCATACCGCTTTCCTGCGGCTTAATATATTTTTCGTGCATTTCGCTGACTTTAAGCTCATTAATCTTAATAACCGAATGCTCGTGGAAATCGGAAAGCGTTTCCATATCGTATCCGAAATATTTTATATTTGAAAAGCACTTTGGCATTTCAAGCAAAATGCCGAGCTTCGGAACAAATTTGAAGGGAATATTATTAATCTCGTATGAAAAGTTAATTTCTCCCATAGGGTTAACGGAATATGTTGTTTTAAATTCTCCGGCTCTGTTTTTCATAGGAGTTTTAAGCTTATATGAGGCGGTTATAACAACATTTGAGCCGTTATTCTTATATTCTGCTTTATTAAAAGCCGTAACAAGATGATTAAGTCCCATTTTATGCCAGCTTTGCATCATACGCATATCATTATCAAACGGCGCGCGATACAAATCGGGAAGAAATCCTCTTCTTTCGGAAAGCGGAATTTGATTAACAAGCTCCTTTGAAGCATATTTATAGCTTTCAAGCTCGCCTGTTTTCAAATTAAACATAAGGCTTCCGTTTTTAAATTCAACAATAACCCTGCTTTCGCTTTCTTTGCAGGAGAGCCTATCGCTTTCAGCCGCCCTGCTGAGCTCGGGGGCATATTTATCATTAAGAATAATCTGCTCACGGGCAAAAGGATTTTCGCCGTCATAATAAGAAAATACTATTGAGGTGTGCTTTTCGGCATTGTAATCAATATGGATTTTCTGCGTTTCCTGCGGTTTTATATTAAGCTCAAGCTCTCCGCAGGAGGTTTCATATCCGTTAGTTAAAATACTGTATTTAACTTTAAACGAAGCGTTTTTGAAATACAAATAATTCTTAAATTCAAATTTGTTGCTTTCGGCAAGGCTTGCTCTGACCGGACGGTAGCAGGCTTTCATTTGATATGCGCCCGTGTGAGGCTCTCTGTTTGGGAAAAACAAGCCATCAACACAGAAATTGCCGTCGTGCCTCCACTCGCCGTGGTCGCCGCCGTAGGTATATTCATATTCCGAATTTTCGTGATAAGCGGCGTGGTCTGAAAACTCCCAAATACAACCGCCCATCATAATATCGCTTGAATAAAAGAGCTTAACATACTCTTCAAGCTCACCTGCGCCAACGCCCATTGCGTGTGCATATTCGCAAAGATAAAACGGCTTTTTATAATATTTCAGCGGCATACCCTTGCCGTTTGCAATCATTCTGCAAACATTCGGCCAAGCATACATTTCGGAATGAACATCATAAGCCCATCTTTTTGTTCTGCAAACGCCCTCATAATGAATAGGAATTGCAGTTAACGGTTTAAGGCTGTTATAGCAATAATCGTGGCACTTATAGCCGCCCGATTCATTGCCGAGAGACCACATTGTTATTGACGGGTGGTTTTTATCGCGCTGATACATTCGGTAAACCCTATCCCAAAAATGCTCCTTCCATTCAAGGTTTTTTGCTATTAAATTATAATCGTTTTTCTCTGTAACGCCGTGGCACTCTATATCCGCCTCATCAACAACATAAACGCCGTATTCATCGCAAAGGTCAAGAAAAATCGGGTCGGGCGGATAGTGAGAGGTTCTAACACAGTTTACATTAAATTCCTTGAAAATCGAAACATCCTTTTCCATATCCTCAACAGTCATACAATAGCCTGTTTTCGGATTTGAATCATGATGATTAACACCTAAAAGCTTTATTTTTTCATTATTAAAAAAGAAAACATTCTTTCTTATTTCAATATGCTTAAAGCCGATATTTCTTCTGATAATTTCTATTATCCTGCCCTCTTTTGAAAGCGAAAGATAAAGCTTATAAAGCTTTGGAATTTCAGCACTCCATTCCTCAACATCAAGCACATCAAAGGTTAATTTATCAACCTTTCCGGGACAGACATTTATGGATTTTGAAGCAACAGCTCCTTCGCCGTCAACGAGCTCGGCGGTAAAGGTTACCTCATCTGTTATTTTAAATGAGGGAATAATATCAAGAATATATGTTCCATCGGAATTATATGTTGTTTTAACCTCAAAATCATAAACGGAATTATCGGTTGTTCTTGTTATAAGCACATCACGGAATATGCCGTTATTTCTAAACATATCCTGACATTCAAGATATGTTCCCGTGCACCATTTATGAACTGCAACAACAAGCTCGTTTTCTCCTGCTTGAAGAAGCTCTGTTATTTCAAATTCAGATGTGTTATGGCTTCCCTCGCTGTATCCAACATATTTTCCGTTAAGAAAAACATCATAGCAGGAGGAAACGCCAAGAAATGTTAAAATATAATTTCCGCAGAGCTCATCAAGAGAAAATCTTTTGATATATACTCCAACGGGGCAATCCTCGGGAAAAACAGGAGGATTACATTCAAACTGATACCTTGAATTAACATAATAAGGCTTTTCATAGCCCGTAAACTGCCAGCAGGACGGAACAGATATAATATCCGTTTGTTCCTTTTGCGTATCAAAGTCCTCGGGCATTTCGGAGCGCTTTGAATAATACTTAAAATCCCATTCGCCGGATAAAACAGACACCATTGAGGAGTTGTATCTTTCCGTTCTTATATCCGTTTCATCAAGCTCCTGCTTTGAAGCAAAGGGAATAAAATATGCTCTCGGTTCAAGCACATTATCTTTGAAAATATTAAACGATTTATAATTATCCTTTTTAAGCTGATATACCATAAAAATCTCCCATTAGTGCATTAAATGCCATTTTATTTATTATATCATAATTATAACTGTTCTGTAAATACTTTACATATTTATATTTTTGATGTAAAATATAGCATAATAAATATGAATAAAATATTTTAAAAATAATATACATTACCAAGGAGGTTGAACACCTTGATTGGTAATGTTGAGAAAAGATGCGTTGAAATCGGAAAATACATAAGAGACACAGGCGCAACAGTTCGGCAGGCCGCCGCGGTTTTCGGTATCAGCAAGTCAACCGTTCATATTGATGTAACTAAAAGGCTTTATGAGGTTGACCGTATTCTTTATAACGATGTGCATAAGGTGCTTGAAGAAAACAAGGCGCAAAGGCATATCAGAGGCGGAATTGCCACCAAAGAAAAATACACTAAAATAAAAAAGAACTTATAAAATTCAGGAGGATTTTTAAAATGAAAATAGGATTTATCGGCTGCGGCAATATGGCAGGCGCAATAATCAACGGCTTAATAAGCTCAGCCACCGCCGAGGGAAAAGATATAAATGTTTTTGACATAAACGAAAATGCTATGTACGCGCTCAAGGAACAGCACGGCTGTAATATCTGCAAAGACGAAGAAGATACTGCCGAAAGGAGCAACGTTCTTTTCCTCGCGGTTAAGCCGAATGTTATCGGCTCGGTTATCGGCAAAATCAGCAAAGCCGCAAGCCGAAACGATTGCCTTATTATTTCAATTGCGGCAGGAAAGGATATTGAATTTCTTAAAAGCAACGCTTCAAATCCTTTAAAAATAGTTAGAGTTATGCCAAACATTAATGCCAAGGCAGGAGAAGCAATTTCAGCATACTGCGCAAACGAAAATGTTACGGAAGAAGACAAAAAAACAGTTGAAGCTCTTCTTCAAAGCTTTGGAAAATACATTGCACTTGACGAAAAATTCTTTCCCGTTTTCGGAGTTATCGGCGGTTGCAGTCCTGCATTTGCATATATGTTTATTGACGCGCTTGCAAGAGCGGCGGTTAAAAACGGTATGAACAAAAAGGATGCTCTTATGATTTCGGCGCAGGCGGTTTACGGAAGCGCAAAAATGATTCTTGAAAGCGACAAGCATCCGTTTGAGCTTATAGACAATGTTTGCTCTCCCGGCGGAACAACTATTGAGGGTGTTCTTTCTCTTCAAGAGGACGGCTTTGAGGCGGCAGTTCACAACGCTGTAAACAAAGCGGTTGAAAAGGACAAAAGGCTTTAAATAGAAATTAAAAAAGAAGCACAGACCGATGATTTTTCAAAGGTCTGTGCTTTTTATTTGCATTTAATTATTAATTACATATACTTTTTGATTTCGTCAACCTTATCAAGCTTTTCCCACGAAACGCCGAGGTCTTCCCTGCCCATATGGCCGTAAGCGGCAACATTCTTATAAATCGGCTTTCTTAAATCAAGTCTGTCTATAATTGCAGAGGGGCGTAAGTCAAACACCTTATTAACTATATCAACAATTTCCTCATCGGGCTTAACGCCTGTTCCGAAGGTGTCTACCATAACGGAAACGGGCTTTGCAACGCCGATTGCATAAGCAAGCTCAACCTCACATTTATCTGCAAGGCCTGCGGCAACAATATTTTTTGCAACCCATCTTGCGGCATAAGCGGCGCTTCTGTCTACCTTTGTCGGATCCTTGCCGCTGAAAGCTCCGCCGCCGTGGCGAGCGTAGCCGCCGTATGTATCAACAATGATTTTTCTGCCTGTTAAGCCACTGTCTCCCTGCGGGCCGCCGATAACAAATCTGCCTGTTGGATTAACAAAGAACACTGTGTTTTCATCCATAAGCTCGGCAGGAACGGTTGCCTTGATAACCTTTTCGATTATATCCTCACGAAGAGTATCAAGTGAAACATCTGCACTGTGCTGACTTGAAACAACAACTGTTGTTACCTTAACCGGCTTTCCGTTATCATATTCAACGGTTACCTGTGTTTTTCCGTCTGCATAAAGATAAGGAAGAGTGCCGTTTTCACGAACCTCCGTAAGCTTTTTGGCAAGCTTATGAGCAAGGCTGATGGGAAGCGGCATAAGCTCCTTTGTTTCGTTGCAGGCATATCCGAACATCATTCCCTGATCGCCTGCACCGTTGAGGTTATATTCATCCTCCTCTGAATTTTTAAGCTCAAAGGATTTATCAACACCCATAGCAATATCCGTGCTCTGCTTATCAAGTGCAACAAGAACGGCACAATTATTGCCGTCAAAGCCCTTAACGCCGTTGTCATATCCGATATCGCAGATTGTTTTGCGAACGATAGACGGAATATCAACCTGAGCCTTTGATGTTATCTCGCCCATAACGAGCACCTGACCGGTTGTGCAGGTTGTTTCGCAGGCAACACGGCTTTGGGGATCCTGCTCCAACATAGCGTCAAGAATAGCATCCGAAATCTGATCGCAGATTTTATCGGGATGGCCTTTCGTTACCGATTCACTTGTAAATAAATATTTAGACATAATAGTAGTACCTCCTAATGCTCTAAAAAATAAATGCGCACCCAACCGAGCGCGCAATTTAATACTCATCACTCGGATAAACCGCAGGAATTAGCACCTTGCCGAAAGGCAGGTTGCTGTGGTTTCAAAGGGCCTGTCCCTCAACCACTCTTGATAAGAATTATTAACTTGCTGATATAATATACCCTTGGGGATAAATTGTCAATATATAATCCGCAAATTAATGCTTTTGAAACAAAATTGATAATTAATGTTAAAAATATTTATATTTTTTTATCAATTATGTTGTATTTTGTTTAGAAATAGTTTATAATATGACTGTAAAATTTTGTCCATTTAGAAGGAGGAAAAAATTCTATGGCAAAGAAAACAGTATTTATTACCGGCGGTACCGGTAATATGGGCTGGGCAGCCGTTCAGGAAATGCTCAAAAAGCCAAACGAAATCAATATTAAAATGCTTGCAAGAAAAAGTGCTAAAAACGAAGAAAAGTTAAAGCCGCTTATGAGCAAGCCGAATGTTAAGGTAATCTGGGGCGACCTTCTTGATTATGATAAGATTCTTGAAGGTGTTACAGGCTCCGATTATGTTCTTCATGTTGGCGGTATGGTTTCCCCAACTGCAGACTGGAAGCCTTACAGAACACAGAAAACAAATATCGGCGCGGCTGAAAACATTTGCAAAGCAGTTCTTTCTCAGCCGAATCCTGATGATATTAAGGTTTGCTACATAGGAACAGTTGCCGAAACAGGCGGAAGAAACTATCCTATCCATTGGGGACGCTGCGGAGATCCTATCAAGATTTCCATTTACGACCACTATGCAGTTTCAAAAACAGTTGCAGAGCGCACATTTGTTGAAAGCGGTATCAAAAACTGGGTTGTTATGCGTCAGTCAGGTATTCTTTATCCAAACATTCTTAAAAATATGGATCCGATTATGTTCCATGTTCCCGTTAACGGCGTTCTTGAATGGTGCACCGTTGAGGATTCGGGAAGACTTATGTGCAACCTTGTAACAGAGGATGCAGCAGGCAACCTCGGCTCTGATTTCTGGAATCATTTCTTTAATATCGGTTCCGGTAAAGAATACAGAATTTCCAACTATGAATTTGAATGTCTCCTTCTCGGAACTCTCGGTCTTGCCGGCCCCGAAAAGCTTTTCGACCCGAATTGGTTTATCACAAAGAACTTCCACGGTCAGTTCTATGCAGACGGCGACAAGCTTGAAGATTTCCTTCATTTCCGTGAAAACCTTCCTATTCAGGACTATTTCAACCGCCTTGCAGATCAGGTTGAGTTCTATTTCAAAATACCGAGATATCTTCCGAAATCTCTTGTTGCCGCTTGTGCAAAGCCGTTTATGAAAAAGATCGCAGAAACTCCCGGCTTCGGTACTCTTGACTGGGTTAAAACCAACGATCCTGTTCGTATGAGCGCATACTTCGGCTCGAAAGAGGAATGGGAAAAGATTCCTTCAAAGTGGGAAGACTTTGAAATTATCAAGTTTGATAAAGACAACAGCGCGGCAGAGCAGTTCAAGCTTGACCATGGCTATGATGAGAGCAAGCCCGAATCAGAGCTTGACATTGAAGATATGAAGCAGGCTGCTAAATTCCGCGGCGGCGAATGCTTATCCGATTCAATGACAAAAGGCGATATGGCAACAAAGCTTAAATGGAAATGCGGCCACTGCGGTGCTGAATTTGAAGCAAGCCCTGCATTAATTCTTCTCGGCGGACATTGGTGCCCCGAATGTTATGTTCCGCAGAAGGCTTGGGATTACGATTCAATTGCAAAGACAAACCCATTCTTTGCACAGGTATGGTATCCGAGCCACAAAAAAGACGAAAACAACCGTTATGACTTTGATGAGCTCTTCCACATTGACGGTGTTGCTTGGGACGATATTAAAAGATAATATCAATATATAACAAAATCCCCTCGGAAAAACCGAGGGGATTTTTATTTCAATAGAATATAATGATATAATTAATATGTGCTTGTGGTGGTGTAGTTTACACTGCCGTTTGCATAACGCTTCAAGGTGTATTTATTTCCGCTTCTTGTTACGCTGAGCTTAATATCTCCGGGATTTTGACTGCTTACCGTATAGAACGAGCAGGAAATTACTCCGTTTGAAACAGACATATAAACTCTTATATGGAAGTCCTTATCATTAGTCCATCTGAAATTCTTTGAGCTTCCCGAAATAGCGGCGTCTCTGCCGAGCGGAACATAGGAAACCTTTTGAGAATGCTGATAGCGTTCCGTTATTTTAACATTAGCATAAAGAGCGGTGTTAAAAACTGTTGAAGCAACCTGACAGATACCTCCACCGAGCTCCTGCGCTGTGCCCTGTGTTCCCGTAAAAACAGTTGCCTCTTTATAGCCCTTTGCGGCTGTTCGGGGGCCTACTATTTTATTAAAATCAAAGGTTGCTCCCGGATTGATTGTTACGCCGCTTATGGCATTTGAGGCTATTCGCAGGTTAGTAGTTCTGTTTGCATTATTAACATAGTTTGAGGAATATGTTTCATAAAGATACTTAAAGCCTGTGTTTGCCACAGAGCTCCAAGAATTATAATAAAGCTTTCCGTTTATGCTTGAAAAGGCTCTTACCTTAACAAAATAGCCCTTATCGGACGGAAGATTTGATAATGAAACGGAGTTATTTGTTCTTCCGTGAACATAATAGCTGCTGACATCATAGCTGAATGTACTGCTTGGAGAATACATAATTTGATAGCCGTCGCCATAATACTGTCTGTCAAAATTAATATTCATTCTTGTTGCATAGGCATTTTTCTCAACAGAAACACTTCCCTTAAATCCCGTGTTTCCATCTGAAACGATACTACCCCAATTGCCGTAAATTCTTTTGCCATTAACATCAACATACATTCTTATTTTGAAATAATAATTTCTTGTAACAGAAAGACCTGTTATTCTCTTTGAATTAAGGAGAACGTCGTTATTATCTGCATAATATACGCAGGTGCTCATAGTTGGGTCAAGCGAATATGCAATCTGATAACCGCTGCAATACTTATATCTACCGTAGGTTATATCGGCGTAGTTTGAGCCGTATCCCCTCTCGATTTTAATTCCGTTATTATAATCGGGAACGGAGGTGTAACAGATTCTCGCTTCGCTGAACGGACCCTCGCAAACCTTTGAGGAGTCAACATAATAGGCTCTAATCTTAAAATTATACTCGGTTGCATAATGAAGATTTTGAGCAGTAAAGCTTGTTACATCCCCTTCAATAACCTTATACTTTTCATAACGCTTTGTGCTTTTATTAAATTGATAAATGCAATACCCGTCTGCGCCCTGAACGGAAGCCCATTCAAGCTTAACAGATGACTGCGTTGCTTTTGACGAAACAAAATAAGCCGTTTTTGCAATATTAATTTTGAACGGCGCATTAACTGTTCCGCTGTAATTTCCAATTCCTGTTATAACCGCCTTAGCAGTTCCGCACTTATTGTTATTAATATATTCAACCTTGTAATCGGTTCCGAGGATAAGCTCTGCTTCGTCAACAGTTACAGTTACAGACGGAGTAAGGCTTTCTCCTTTAAAAATAGCCGAATGATATTCAAGCTCAACATTTGTGTTTGAAGTGCCGATATCAACAGTTGAAGCATCATAAGTAACCGAAGAGCTGCCTGATAAATCTCCTGCATCGTTTGCGCTGACTCCGAATGTAAGCACAGATAACACAAGCAAAACAGAAGCCGACGCAAGTAAAGCCATTATTCTTTTTGTCATTATATCAAACCCTCTTTATTTATTTTGACCGTAATAAGCGTTTTTTCCGTGCTTTCTTTGATAATGCTTATCAAGAAGATACTGCTCAATTCCTATACCCGAATTATCTCCGAGCGAGGCAATGCTTTCGGTTCTGTATGCCATTTTGCAAACCTCTTCAAGAATGAGAGCATTTTCAACCGCCTTAAAGCAATCCTTTCCCCAAGTGAAAGGACCGTGGCGATGAACTAAAACGGCAGGACATTCCTCGGGGCTAATACCTCTTTTTGCAAATTCCTCAACTATAACCTTTCCGGTGTTGAGCTCATACTCGCCCTCAACCTCCTGCTTTGTGAGCCCTCTTGCGCAGGGAACTGCACCGTTTGCAAAATCCGCGTGAGTTGTTCCGTAAGCGTTAACATCTCTGCCCGTCTGCGCCCAAGAGCACGCCCAGCTTGAATGGGTGTGAACTATTCCGCCGATATTATCAAATTTTCTGTAAAGCTCAAGATGAGTGGGTGTATCCGATGAAGGATTAAGCTTTCCCTCAACCTTTTCGCCGTTTAAATTCATAACAACCATATCATCAGCCGTCATTTTATCATACGGCACGCCGGAAGGCTTTATAACAAAAAGCCCCTTTTCCCTGTCTATACCCGAAACATTACCCCAGGTTAAAACAACAAGGCCGTATTCAACGAGTTGAAGATTTGCTTCAAACACCTTTTTCTTTAATTCTTCAAGCATAAGATAAACCTCTTGATTACATACCTAATTTATAAGCAACATCATTATAGAAAAGCTCTTTTCTGAACTCATTAATTTCCGTGTTTTCATTTATATGAACAAACTCAATGCCCATAATTTCAGCAAAATCCCTCATATTATCGGCAGTTAAGCTATAAGAAAGAACACTGTGGTGCGCGCCGCCTGCATAAATCCAAGCCTCTGCGGAGGTTTGAAGACAAGGAAGCGGCTTCCATAAAACGCCTGCAACGGGAAGCTTCGGCATATCATTTATCTGCTCCTTACACTCAACATCGTTGCATATCATACGGAGTCTGTCGCCCATATCAACAAGCGTAACAACTATGCCCTTTCCTGTTTGCGCCTTGAAAACAAGCCTTGCAGGGTCTTCCCTGTCTCCTATTCCGAGAGGATGAACCTGAATTTTCGGCTTTTCTGCCGCGCAGGTTGGGCAAACCTCAAGCATGTGGGAGCCGAGAAGCATTTCGTTGCCGGGCTCAAAGTGATATGTATAATCCTCCATAAAGACGGTTCCGCCGTCTAATCCCTCTGACATTGATTTCATAACGCGAAGCATAGCGGCAACCTTCCAGTCGCCCTCTGCGCCGAAGCCGTAGCCCTGACGCATTAAGTCCTGTGCGGCAAGACCGGGAAGCTGACGGAGCCCCTGCAAATCCTCAAAGTTGGTGTGAAAAGCATTAAAATTATGCTTTTCAAGGAATTTTTTAATTCCAACCTCTTCCTTTGCTTGATAGCGAACTGCGTCAATATTATCGGTATCCATAATATAAAGCTTTTCATATTCAGCCATCTGTTCGTCAATCTCTGCTTCGGTTACGGCGTCTATCTCTCTTATAACATCGCAAACGCCGTAATGGTCAACCTGCCAGCCGAGCTTAATCTGCGCTTCGATTTTATCGCCGTCGGTTACTGCAACATTTCTCATATTATCGGAAATGCGAAGAACATGAACCCTTCTTGACTCTGCGGCGCCTACTGCGGCACGAATCCAAATTTCCATTTTCTTTTGAAAAGCCTCGTCCTTCCAATAGCCTGCAATAACCTTTCTTTTAAGGCGCATACGCGCGGCAATAAAGCCGTGCTCTCTGTCTCCGTGGGCAGACTGATTGAGATTCATAAAATCCATATCAATATCGTTCCACGGTATATCTCTGTTATATTGAGTGTTTAAATGAAGATATGGCTTTTGAAGAGCGTTAAAGCCTGCAATCCAAGCCTTTGACGGCGAAAAGGTGTGCATCCAAGTTATTACACCTGCGCACCTTTCATCTGTGTTTGCCTGCTGAAAAATATCAAGAATTTCCTTTGAGGTTTTTACACACGGCTTTGCAATAATTTTGCAGGGAAGCTTATTGCTCCACTCAGCGCACATTTCCTGCGCGTGCGCGTTAATCGTTTCAAAAATTTCTTCTCCATAAAGAAACTGTGTTCCTACTACAAACCAAAATTCATAATTATTTATAGCCATAATTTCCTCCTATATATTTTGGAATGCCGATTTTTGAACGGCAAGACCTTTCTTATAAAGCTTCATATATTCGGCAAAGCCCTGTGCGTCCTTTTCATCAGGCTCAACAACTGTTTTTTTGCTTTTGGCGAAAACTCTGTTATTAAGATAATCTTCAAGAGAAGCGCCGTTACCGTCAACAAGATATTCGGCAAGCACGGCAATTCCCCAAGCACCGCCCTCGCCTGCCGTTTCCATAACGGCAACAGGTGTGTTAAGTGCTCCTGCCATAAGCCTTTGACCGACATATTCCGTTTTGAAAAGTCCGCCGTGCCCCATAAGACAATCTATTTTAACATTTTCATTTTCAAGTATTTCCATACCGATTTTAAGAGAGCTGAAGGTTGAATAAACCTGCGCTCTGAAAAAGTTTGCAAGAGTGAATTTACTGTTTTGAGCTCTCATAAAAAGCGGTCTTCCGTCTTCGGCGTGAACAACAGGCTCGCCCGAGAAGAAATTGTAATTAACAAGTCCTCCGCAGTCTGCGTCTCCCGAAAGTGCTTTATTATAAAGTAAATCGTATATTTGAGGCTTTGTTAAATCAGCCGAGCAAAGAGAGGCAAATTCCGTAAAGATTTTAACCCAATAATCAAGGTCGGTACAGCAATTGTTGCAATGCACCATAGCAACGGGCTTACCCGTCGGCGTAGTTACCATATCAATTTCCTCATAAAGCCTTGAAAGCTTGTTTTCAAGAACAACCATTGAAAAGATTGAGGTTCCCGCCGAAACATTACCTGTTTTAGCAGATATACTGTTTGTTGCAACCATTCCCGTTCCTGCGTCTCCCTCGGGAGGACAAATAGGTATTCCTGCTTTAAGTCTGCCCGACGGGTCAAGAAGCAACGCGCCCTGTTCTGTAAGAAAGCCTGCATTTTCTCCTGCCGAAAGCACCTTTGGCAGTATATCCTTTATATTCCATTTAACGCCTTTAACCGCAGGGAGATTACCGAAAAGGTTAAGCATTTCAGCGTCATAATCATTTATATTACTGTCTATCGGAAACATTCCCGAGGCTTCGCCGATACCGAGAACCTTTTCTCCCGTTACCTGCCAATGAACATATCCTGCAAGAGTAGTTAAAAATGAGATATTGTTAATATGCTCCTCGCCGTTAAGCATTGCCTGATAAAGATGAGCAATGCTCCATCTTTGCGGAATATTAAAATTAAAAAGAGTGCTTAATTCAGAAGCCGCCTGCGAGGTTATTGTGTTTCTCCAAGTTCTGAACTCACAAAGCTGATTACCGTTTTCGTCAAACGGAAGATAACCGTGCATCATAGCGGAAAAGCCGATTGAGGCAAGCGAAGTTATGTACTCGCCGCACTTTTCTTTTACCTCTTCATTAAGGCTTGAATAAGCAGTTTGTAAGCCATGCCAAACATCTGCCAAATCGTAAGTCCAAACACCGTTAACAAGCTTATTTTCCCAATCGAACGAGCCCGAGGCAACCGTTTCAAAATCGCTATTGATGAGAACGGCTTTAATTCTTGTTGAACCGAATTCAACGCCGAGAACTTCGCTCCCGTTCAGTTTATATGTAGCCATAAGCAGCCTCCGAAATAATCTTTAACTAATTTTACTATATATTAAATAATTATTCAATATAATTTAATATATAAAAGCAAGATTTTTTACGAAATAACCAAATATTTAAAAATAGGTATTGACTAAAAATTGATAAAATGTTATTATATCAGCGTTGCAAATTTGATTTGGGCCATTAGCTCAGTTGGTCAGAGCTCCCGGCTCATAACCGGTCGGTCCGGGGTTCGAGTCCCTGATGGCCCACCAAATCTTAGGGGTATAGCTCAGTTGGTAGAGCAGCGGTCTCCAAAACCGCGTGCCGAGGGTTCAAGTCCTTCTGCCCCTGCCAAAACAAAAAGACACCTTTACGGTGTCTTTTTTGTTTTGGCAAGACATAATCTTTACCGAGGCACGCGCGTGCCGGGCATCGTCGCCGAAGCGCACCCGGTGGGTGATGAAGCGAGGCGAGGATGGCGCAGCGGTCAAAATTTGTCGGCGCTACAAGCCGAAACAAATTTTGGGCACCGCAAGAGGGCATAGTCTAATCTACCTTCCGTAAAACACACCTTTTCAGATTTTATAACTATTGAATTGTTTTATTAATAATGATAAAATAATATCACAAATTCATTTCGGAGAAAAATTATGAGCATTAAATTAAACGAACAGGAAAGAAGAAAGGCTGCAAAAGCCTTTGCTGAATATTGGAAGGATAAGGGCTACGAAAAGGGTGAGAGCCAAAAGTTCTGGCTTGAGCTTTTAGGCACTGTTTACGGTGTTGAGAATGCCTCTCACTATATTGAATTTGAAGACCAGGTTCACCTCGACCATACCAGCTTTATTGACGGATATATTCCCGAAACCAAGGTACTTATTGAGCAGAAAGGTCTTGGCAAGAATTTGAGAAAAGCAATAAAGCAATCCGATGGTAGTTTGCTAACTCCATTTCAGCAGGCAAAGCGTTATTCTGCCGAATTGCCTTTTTCTCGCAGACCGAGATGGATAATCACCTGTAATTTCAGTGAGTTTCTTGTTTATGATATGGAAAATCCTAATTCCGAACCGGAGCAGATTTTGCTTAAATATCTTGATAAGGAATTTTATCGTCTTGATTTCCTTGTTGATACAGGCAACGAAAACATCAAAAAAGAGCTTGAAATATCA
>JALEZT010000118.1 GCA_022772725.1 Eubacterium sp. | reverse complement strand
CAGAGCCGAAATATCTCACGAGCGCATTTATAATTGAAGAGGGAGCTAACACAGAGGATTTAAAAAGAATTGCTCAGTCTATGGCAAGCACCGCCAAGGAGGCAGGAGTGCAGATTGTTGCGGGCGACACAAAGGTTATAGAGGGCAACGGCGAGATATATATCAACACCGCAGGAGTGGGATTTGTTAAGGATGCAAGCGTGTCCTCGTCAGCCTGCAAGGCGGGGGATAAGATAATTCTTTCGGGAAATCTCGGCGATCATCATTGCACAATTCTTTCTTCAAGAATGAATATTGAAAATAATATTAAAAGCGATTGCGCCCCTCTCAGCGTTATGGTGCGTTCGCTGATTGATAATAATGTCGCAATAAGCGCAATGCGCGATGTAACAAGAGGTGGGCTTGCAACGGTTCTCAATGAGCTTGCAGACGCTTCTGCGGCTTCTGTTCACATTAATGAATGTGATATCCCCGTTAATAAAGAGGTTGAGGCGTTTGCTCAAATTCTTGGGCTCGAGGTGCTCAATATGGGCAACGAGGGCAAAATGGTTTGCGTCGTTTCCCCGCAGGATTGTGAAAAAGCACTTTCAATTATAAAAGCCTCGCCGTATGGCGAAAACGCCTGCGTTATCGGCGAAATTGCCGAGGGAAGCGGAGTGCTTTTGCACACTCAAATCGGCGGCGTCCGTAGGGTGCCGGTCCTAACGGGCGAAGGCCTTCCGCGTATCTGCTGATTAAAGCCGTTAGAAAAAACAAAAAACATATTGACAGTGGCTTGATAAGAGAGGATATGGTTGGATTTTCAATTCATATGCTTGATATTTTCAAAAAGATATAATAAAAGCGCGGTTCATTAAAAAACCGCGCTTTTACACTTTTGTTAAATTAAACGGGTCGGCTTGGAAACCGACCCCTACAAAATAGAATTGAGTTTTGATATACCCAATAGGGAACGCCGTCCTCGGCGTTCCGTTTATTATATATTCCGCAATGTGTTATTCGCTGAGGATTTGCTCGGCGATTTTTTTCATAGATGCTCGGCATTCGTCTGTTATCGGCAAAAACGGCCTTCTGCATTCTCCCATATCAATTCCCATTTCGGTAAGAATTGCCTTTTCGGATTGAAAAACGCCGTACTTTATCATTTCGGAAATAATTTCGTCTGCTTCGTTTTGCCCCTTTTGAGCCTCTTCAAGATTGCCCTGCTTAAAGTCGTTCATAATTTTTTTGAACTTTTTGCCCATAAAGTTATATGTGCTTCCGATTGCTCCGTCAGCACCCATTGCAAGTCCTGCAAGAAGCGTTTCGTCAAAGCCGTTGTAAACAACTATGTCTCGGCCTAACTGCTTGAATCGTTGAAGCGCAAACATATCACTTGATGTGTGCTTGATTCCAATGAATTTCTCGTTTTTGAAAAGCTCGTTTGCAATATCCTTTGTTAAATAAAATCCGTTTGAATTCGGGAAATTATAAATAATAACGGGCAGGCTTGTGCTGCTTGCAATATCGTTGTAATATCCGATAATTGCTTCCTGCGGAAAGCCGTAATAAAACGGTGCAACCGCCGAAACCGCATCATATCCAAGCTCCTCGGCACATTTCGCCATATCAATTGCCGCATCTGTTGAAATTGTGCCAACATGTGCAATAAGAGTAACTCTGTCTTGCGCGGCCTCCTTAACGCATTTGAAAACCTGCTTTCTCTCCTCGTTGGTTAAAAGCAATCCCTCGCCCGTGCTTCCGCCAACATAAAAGCCGTCTATCCCGTTTTCAATATTGAAATCAACAAGCCTTTTGATTGAGTCAAACATTATTTTTCCGCTTTTGTCAAACGGAGTTAAAAGTGCCGAAAAAAGCCCTTTAAATTTTGAATTATCCATTTTCTTTTCCTCTTTGTTTTGTAAAATTATTCTTTGTTGTTAAAGCAATCTGCAAAGCGTCTTGTTATGTCCATAGGTCTTGTAACGGCACTTCCTATAACAACCGCGTATGGCTTGCAGTCAAGCACTTTTTTCAGCTGGGAAACCTCCCATATTCCGCCCTCTGCAATAACCCTTGCGTTAAGCTCTTTAACCATTTTTGAAATTAAATCATAATCGGGAATTTCAATTCCCTTTGTGTAAGAGGTGTAGCTTCTCATAGTTGTTCCAACATAATCAAAGCCCATTTCGTCTGCCGCCTTTGCTTCCTCAAAGGTTGAGCAGTCTGCCATAATTTCAACCTCGGGAGCGTTTTTTCGTATGTAATCAACTAAATCGCAAAGCTGCTCGCCGTTAGGTCTTTCTCTGTTTGTTGCGTCAAGCGCAATAACCTCGCAGTGCGTTGTTAAAAGCTCTTTAACCTCTTTTAAGGTGGGAGTGATATAAACCTCGCTTCCCTCGTAAACCGCCTTGATTATGCCTATAACGGGAACATCAACCTCTTTTTTTATTGCGTTAATATCCGAAACATAGTTTGCTCTAATTCCCTTTGCTCCGCCGAGCACCGCCGCACGCGCAAGATGGTGCATTATTCCCAAACCGTAAAGAGGCTCGCCCTTAACCGCCTGGCAGGAAATTATCAGTCCGCTTTCAAGCCTTGCCATAATTTGCTCCTTGATTTTTTTATTTGAAAATATTCTATCACGCGGTAATTTATAATTCAATAGCCCTGTCATAATTTGGGTGTTTAATTTAAAAATA
The DNA here is from genome assembly GCA_022772725.1 of Eubacterium sp. GTDB lineage: Bacteria > Bacillota > Clostridia > Oscillospirales > Acutalibacteraceae > Eubacterium_R. The sequence goes on along the minus strand of JALEZT010000118.1, from coordinate 1,917 downwards.
AATTATTAAAATAGTGTAATAAAATGTGTTGAATTTTAAAATAAATAATGTTATAGTATACTCGTCTGTCGGTATCAGTTGCGGTATGCCGACGGCAAGCCTTGTCTGGTTTTGTTAGTTGCGGACGAAATCGGTCGGGAAACAATGAAGCCTACCTGAATAAAACGGGTAGGTGTTTTTTTATGCCTTGAAAAGTTTTATGTTAAATTGCACAATTAATCGCCTTTATATTTATAATAGATTACAATTGAATTAAAGGAAAATAAATGATAAAATATAAGTTGAAAAATTTTGCGAAGAGGTATAATTTATGGAAAAGCTTAAATATTTCGTAAACGGCGAATTTAAGGAGTCAAAAACAGATGTTTGGTATGACCTTCACAATCCCTCAACGGGCGAGGTAACGGGTCAGGCTCCGTGCTGCACCAATGATGAGGTGCTTGAAGCAATTGAAGCGGCAAAGGCTGCTTATCCTGCTTGGAGAAACACTCCTGCCCGCAAAAGAGCCCAGATTCTTTATAAGGTGCGTGAGCTTCTTATCAAGCATTCCGATGAGTTGACTATGCTTGTTTGCGAGGAAAACGGCAAAACTTGGTCTGAGGCAGAGGGCGATGTCGGCAAGGCTCAGGAGGGAACAGAGCTTGCAATCCAGGCTCCGTCGCTTATGATGGGCGAAAGCCTTATGGACGCTTCAACAGGCTTTGATACTGTTAAATACCGCGAGCCGCTCGGCGTTTTTGCGGGAATTGTTCCTGTTAATTTCCCTGCAATGATTCCTTTCGGCTGGATGGCTCCCGTTTGCGTTGCCTGCGGAAACACTATGGTGCTCAAAGCGGCTTCTCTCACTCCCAGAACTGCTATGAGAATAGGCGAGCTTTATAAGGAAGCAGGTATTCCCGACGGCGTAATTAATATTGTTACCTGTTCAAGAAACGAGATAAACACAATTCTTGAACACCCCGATGTTAAGGGCATAACCTTTGTCGGCTCAACTCCCGTCGGTCTTAAAATTTATGAAAAGGCCGCCGCAAACGGCAAAAGATGTCAGGCACTCTGCCAGGCTAAAAACCACGCGCTTGTGCTTGAAGACTGCGCTCTTGAAAGAACCGTTGCAGGCGTTATCAACTCTGCGTTCGGTTGTGCCGGTCAAAGATGTATGGCGCTTTCCTGCTGTGTTGTTCAGGAGTCTATTGCAGATAAATTTGTTGAAGAGCTTAAAAAGCAAATTCAGTCAATAAACTGCGGACCTGCTTGGGATAAGTCAACACGCCTCGGCCCGATTACTTATGAAAAGCATTATAAAGAGGTTCTTGCCGATATTCAAAAGGGTATTGACGAAGGCGCAACGCTTGTTGTTGACGGCAGAAATCCAAAGCTTCCGGCAGGCTATGAAAACGGCTATTTTGTTGGCGCAACCGTTTTTGATAATGTAACAGAGGATATGACCATCGGCAGAGACGAGGTTTTCGGCCCCGTGCTTTGCATTAAGAGATGCAAGGATTTTGATGAGGGACTTGCAATTATGAACGCAAGCCCTTATGCAAACGGCTCCGTTATTTTCACTCAAAGCGGCTACTATGCAAGGCAGTTTGCAAGATATACAGACGGCGGACAGGTTGGTATAAATGTAGGTATTCCCGTTCCCGTTGGCTTCGTTCCGTTCAGCGGACATAAGCAGAGCTTCTTCGGCGACCTTCATTGCCTCGGAAAGGATGCATACCGCTTCTTTACCGAAAGCAAATCGGTAACTCAGCATTGGTTTGATGAAGAGGAAATGAAGGCCAAAGAGGTTGACACCTGGGACGGACTTCTTTAATATTGCTTTCAATTTAATAACAATTACAAAGGAGAGCGTCGGCTCTCCTTTTTGTTTTTTCTATGCAAAAAATAAATGTTGGAGTTTTCACCCCAACATTT
>JALEZT010000115.1 GCA_022772725.1 Eubacterium sp. | reverse complement strand
TTCCGCAGTCGGGGCATTTGCCGTCAACAAGCTGGCTTTCCGTCCAAAAGCTTTCGCAGGGAGTGCAGTATTTGCCGGTGTACTGACCCTTATAAATATATCCCTTGTCGTAAAGCTCTTTAAAGATTTTTTGAACCGTTTCGATATGATAATCGTCTGTTGTTCTGATATATCTGTCGTAGCTGATGTTCATATAGCTCCAAAGCTTTTTGAAAATGCTAACGATTTCATCAACATATTCCTTGGGAGTAATTCCCTTTTCAGCCGCCTTTTGTTCAATTTTAAGTCCGTGCTCGTCTGTTCCCGTTAAAAAGAGAACCTCCTTGCCTTGAAGCCTTCTGTATCTCGCAATTGAGTCGCAGGCAACAGTTGTGTAGCAATGGCCGATATGAGGATTTCCCGAGGGATAGTATATCGGCGTTGTTATATAAAACCTTTCTTTATCTGCCATTTTTTATTTCCTTTCATTCGGCAGTAGCCTTTGTATTTTTATATTAGTGAAAATTGGGTTTTGTCTCCCGTTGCGGTTATCGTTTCCGTAGCCTTTCCCGTAACAAGGTCAACCGAAACAGAGGCATATTTTTCGCCGTCCTTATATACCGCAAAATAATTAATTCCGTTTTCCTCGATTGTTCTGTTTATTTCAAGGTCGTTTCCGTAATGCTCATAAAGAGCGTCAAGCGCTTCGTTAACAGTCAGCGGAAGCTCATAGCCAACGGGCTTCTTTGTTGTAACCGTTGTTTGCTTTTCAGTTGACTGTGCTTCGGTTTGCTCCTCTGAGGCAGATTCACTCTCCTTTGCAGAGGTACTGCTTTCAATTGACGAGCTGCTCTGCTCTGAGGATGAGCCCTCGGGAGCTTCGGGCTTTTGCGCGCTCATATAAACTGCAACGCCTGCCGCAACAACGATAAGCACGGCAAGTATTGCTATAATCGCCTTCATATTCTTATCTTTTTTATTTTTGCTTTTCTTTTCAGACATAAGTTTGTCCTCCGTTTTTATAAAAGAGAAGCCGCCGCTTTGTCAAGCATAAGAGTAACATCTGTGTGAAACTGCAAAACAGAAGCAGGGCACATAGGCGTAACATTTCCGTCAATAAGCTGCTTGATGGCTTTTGCTTTGTTTGTTCCGAGTGCAATAATAAGAATTTTCTTTGCCTGCATTATAGAGCCTATTCCCATTGTTACCGCTTGGGTGGGAACCTCCTCTATTGAATTGAAAAATCTGCTGTTGTCCTGAACAGTGCTCTCTTTAAGAGTAACAACATGGCTCCAACGCTGAAAGCAGTCCGCAGGCTCATTAAATGCAATGTGGCCGTTTGAGCCTATTCCGAGAAGCTGAATATCAATTCCGCCTGCGTTCTTGATTTTTTGCTCGTAATCCTTACATTCCTGCTCCAAATCCTCTGCGTTTCCGTTAAGGAAATTAATGCTTTCCTCGGGAATGTTTATGTGGTCAAAAAGATTTTCGTGCATAAATGAGTGATAGGAATTTTTATCCTTTATATCAAGATTAACATATTCGTCAAGGTTAAAGGTTGTAACCGATGAAAAGTCAACAACTCCCTTTTTGTAAAGCTCAATCATCTGTCCGTAAGGCTTTAAGGGAGTTGAGCCTGTTGCAAGTCCCAAAACGGAATCGGGCTTTTGAAGCACCTGGCCGCACATATAGTTGCCTGCGGCAATGCCGATTTGCTCTTCGTTTTCGTAAATAAGTACATTCATTAGGATAACCTCCTCATTTCTTAATTATTATAATATTATAATACAATTGCTTTTTGTGTCAATATTCCTATTGGTCGTTTTTTCCTTTTTTTCTTAAAATTATTTTTTGAGAAAGCTTAACTATCACTAAAAAAGCAACGGCACCCAAAACTGCTCCTGCCGTGTCTATTGCCCAGTCGGAGATTTTGCACGCTCTGCCCTCAACAAAAATCTGATGAATTTCATCTGTTACGGCGTAAAGCGAGGTGCATATAACCGCAAGCGGTGTTCTCAGCCTGCCGAATTGAACGAAAAGCGCAAGCGCAAAAAGAAGCGCAAGCCCTGTAAATTCAAGAAAATGAGCAGACTTTCTGACTATGAAATCCGTAACGGCGTTGCTTCCGAAAAGCCTTTGCAAAAGCTCAACAAAATAACCGCTTTGCTCAGAGGATTGCGTTGCCGTTCTTGATGAAAAGTAAAATATAACTCCCATACAAGCCGCAACAAGCATCCAGCATATTATTTTTTTAACCCTCTCTTGTTGCATAAACGAACGACACCCTTCCCGAGCCCGGATGGAATTGAACATTGCTGACACCCTTTGCCTGCGCATAGAAATTAGATTCATAAAAAACAGGTGTGTAGCAATAAGTATCATAAAGTGCTTTTTCACATTCCGTGCAGGCAGAGGCAAGCTCAGTCTCTCCCGCAGTAAGAGCATTTTCAAGCGCATTGTTAAAATCGTCTTTATCAAACGAGCTCAAATTGCTGTCTGCCAAAGCATTCAAAAACGAAACGGGGCTTTCAGAGGAAGCCGAAAACGGATAAAGCGCAAGATCGTAATCGCCGGAGGCAACTTTTGATTTCAGCTCTCCTTCGGGCATTGCTTCGATTTTAAGAGTAAATTCCGTGCTTTTGCCGTTAACATTTGAAACGGCTCCGATTCCTGCCTGTATGCCCTGAACAAGCTCCTTTGCCGCCTCCTGCATATTTTCGGGAACAAGAAGCGTTGCGTCGGTTGAATATATTTTTGCGTCTTTAACCGCACTCTTCCAAAGAGAAACCGCCGTGTCTCTGTTTTCCGCCTCGGTTATTCTTTCAGCCGCCTCTGTGTAAGGCGTGTTGCCGATTTTGCAGGAGGGCGGAACAAATCCGTAAGCGTCCGAAAGATAGTTGAATTTATCAAAATCAATGTCGGATGCACTCAGCGCAAGCGCGCGGCGTGCGTCCTTTTCGGCAAAAATTCCCTTTGTCGAATTGATAACGAGCGACCATGTTGTGTTAATGTATGATATCAGTGAAACTCCGCTTTTTTTGCCTATCTTTGCGCTTTCATAGCCCCTAATGTATGCCGCGTCATAATATCCGCTCAAAATGTCCTCTGAAAGATTTTCGTCTTCGCTAACGATTTTCAGCGTCAGGTCTGCCGCCTTTGCGGGCGAGGGTCCCGTGTATGCCGAATTGTTTTTGAGTATGTATGAGCTTTCGAGAACATTTGTTATAACGAACTGACCGTTAAACATAGTGTATTTCAAATCAAGACCGTATCTGCCGTTTGTGCTGTTGAAGAATTCCTCATTGCAGGGCATTGCAACGGCGGTTGACATTGTTTTCAAAAAACTGTCGTTTGGCGAAGAAAGCGTTATCTGTAATGTGTAATCATCATTTGCGCGAACGCCCAGCGTGCTTTTATCAGCCATGCCGTCGTTGATTTCGGGAGCGTTGACTATTGAGGAAATTGTTGAGAAAAGGGGAGATTGCGTTATGCCGTCTGCCGCTCTTTGAAGCGCAAAAACAAAATCATTCGCTGTTATTTCGGGGTCAAAATCCTCGCCTAATTTTTCCTTAACAGAGGGATAAATATACCAGTGGAGCCCCTTGTTAAGATAAAATGTATATGTAAGTCCGTCGTCCGATATGTGCCAGCTTGATGCGCAGGCAGGCAGAATGTTGCCCTCATCGTCGCATCTAACAAGCCCCTCAAAGCAGTTTTCAATAACAAGAAATTCATCGGAGGTAGAAGAAACCTGAGGGTCATAGCTGTTTATGTTTCCGCTGAAGGGATAAATAAAATCTATGCTTTTTTCGGTTTTTGAGCATCCCGAAAGGGCGCAAACCGTAAGTATTATGCAAAGAAAAAGAGAAATTGCTTTTTTCATAAAATTCATCACCGTTATATTAGTTACATTATTATAACAGATTATAACGAATTTGAAAAGAGCCTATTAAAATTTAATTGAAAGGGTAAAAAATGGGTCAAAACTTAAAACACACGGCGGAGTGTTACAAAAACTTTTTGAAAATAGGGCAAATTTTCCAAATATTTTAAAACTTTTTATTGACTTATTATAAAAGGGAGATTATTATATTAGCACGATAAAAATGGAAAGTGTGCGCTTTTTGCAAATAAGCCTTTTTCTAAATGCTCAAAAAAGGTGTTCAAAAGCAACAAAAATCGCAATGCTTTCGGCTTTTTTCAGTAATCTAAAAGAAACGGAGTGATTACCAAGTATGGTAAATGTTAAGGATGTCAAGCTCGGCCAGACAACCCGAAAGAGTTTCGCAAAAATCAATGAGGTTATGCCTATGCCTAATCTTATTGAGGTGCAGAAAAAATCTTATCAGTGGTTTCTCGATGAAGGCTTGCAGGAAGTTTTCCGCGATATCGGCCCGATAACCGATTATACGGGAAATCTTGTTTTGGATTTCATCGACTATTCTATGGATGACGAGCCCAAGTACACTATTGCGCAGTGCAAATCCCGTGATGTAACCTATGCAAAGCCTCTTAAAGTAAGAGCCCGTTTGCAGAACAAGGAAACAGGCGAGGTTAAGGAAAATATTATTTATATGGGCGATTTTCCGCTTATGACGGAGGCAGGCACCTTCGTTATCAACGGTGCGGAAAGATGTATCGTTTCCCAGCTCGTTCGTTCTCCCGGCGTTTATTATCACATGGACCACGATAAAACAGGTAAGGAATTATTTACAAACACCGTAATTCCAAACAGAGGTGCGTGGCTTGAATATGAAACAGACGCAAACGATCTGTTTTATGTAAGAATTGATAAAAACAGAAAAATATTCATAACAACCTTCCTTCGTGCTCTCGGCCTCGGAACAGACGAGCAGATAAGAGAATTCTTCGGCGACGACGAAAGAATTGAAGCAACTATTGAGAAGGACACAACAAAGAACACCGAGGAAGCGCTTCTTGAAGTTTATAAAAAGCTCCGTCCGGGCGAGCCCCCAACACTTGAAACGGCTCAGGCGCATTTAGACGGCCTTTTCTTTGATGCTCACCGTTATGACCTTTCAAGAGTAGGTAGATATAAATACAATAAAAAGCTTGCTTTGAGCGACAGACTTGCAGGCAGAAAGCTCACTCAGCCCATCATTTCTCCGCAGGGCGAATTTCTTGCAGACGCAGGCGAGGTTATCTCGCTTGAAAGAGCAATTGAAATTGAAAATGCAGGCGTTATGAATGCGTTTGTTGATGTTGAGGGCAGAGAAATCAAAATCGTTTCAAACGGAATGGTTGATATTGATAAATATGTTGATTTTGATTGTAAGCCGCTTGGAATAAACGAAAAGGTTTCTTACAGAGTTCTTTCCGAAATCCTTGAAAAATGTGCTGATGATGAGGAAGCACTCAAAGAGGAAATCAAGCTTCATCACGATGACCTTATCCCCAAGCACATTATCACAGACGATATTTTTGCAACCGTTTCTTATCTTATAAATCTTGCCTTCGGAGTTGGCACAACCGATGATATCGACCATCTCGGAAACCGTCGTATCCGTGCAGTAGGCGAGCTTCTTCAAAACCAAATCAGAATCGGATTTTCAAGAATGGAAAGAGTTATCCGCGAAAGAATGACTCTTCAGGTTCAAGACGACGAGGAGGCAATAACTCCTCAGGCACTTATCAATATAAGACCTGTTGTTGCGGCAATCAAGGAGTTCTTCGGCTCTTCTCCGCTTTCGCAGTTTATGGATCAAAACAATCCGCTTGCAGAGCTTACTCATAAGAGAAGACTTTCGGCACTCGGCCCCGGCGGTCTTTCAAGAGACCGTGCAGGCTTCGAGGTTCGAGATGTTCACTATACGCATTACGGCAGAATGTGTCCTATCGAAACTCCCGAAGGTCCGAATATCGGTCTTATCTCCTATCTTGCGTGTTACAGCCGCCTTAATGAATACGGATTTATTGAGGCTCCTTACCGCAAGGTTGATAAGGAAACAGGCGTCGTAACCTCAGAGGTTGTTTATATGACAGCCGATGTTGAGGATGATTTCATCGTTGCGCAGGCAAACGAACCGCTTGATGAAAACGGCAGATTTGCCAATAAGCGCGTTACCTGCCGCCACAGAGACGAATTTATTACCTGCGAGCCCGAAAAGGTTGATTATATGGATGTTTCGCCGAAGATGGTTGTTTCCGTTGCAACGGCGATGATTCCTTTCCTTGAAAATGATGACGCAAACCGTGCTCTTATGGGTGCAAACATGCAGCGTCAGGCAGTTCCGCTTCTTAAAACAGAGGCTCCCGTAGTAGGAACCGGTATGGAATATAAAGCGGCTTACGATTCAGGCGTTGTTGTTATCGCTAAAAGAGGCGGAACGGTAACGGCTGTTGATGCAGACACAATTGAAATCACCGTTTCAAAGGGCGAGGTAGACAGATATGAGCTCGTTAAGTTCAGCGGCTCAAACCAGGGCACCTGCATAAATCAGCGCCCGATTGTTTCGCTTCATCAAAAGGTTGAAGAGGGCCAGGTTATTGCAGACGGCCCTGCAACCTGCAACGGCGAGGTTTCTCTCGGTAAGAATGCCCTTATCGGCTTTATGACCTGGGAGGGCTATAACTACGAGGACGCTGTTCTCATTAATGAAAAAATGGTTCGCGACGATGTTTACACTTCAATTCATATTGAAGAGCACGATGTTGAAGCGAGAGATACAAAGCTCGGACCGGAGGAAATCACAAGAGATATTCCGAATGTCGGCGAGGACGCTCTTAAAGACCTTGATGAAGACGGTATTATCCGTATCGGCGCAGAGGTTCACAGCGGCGATATTCTTGTCGGCAAGGTAACTCCAAAGGGAGAAACAGAGCTTACCGCAGAGGAAAGACTTCTCCGCGCAATCTTCGGAGAAAAGGCAAGAGAGGTTAGAGACACCTCAATGCGCGTTCCTCACGGCGAATACGGTATCGTTGTTGATGTTAAGGTGTTCACTCGTGCAAACTGCGACGAGTTAAGCCCCGGCGTTAACAAGGTTGTTCGCGTTTATATTGCACAAAAGAGAAAAATTCAGGTCGGCGATAAGATGGCAGGCCGCCACGGCAACAAGGGCGTTGTTTCCCGTGTTCTTCCGCAGGAGGATATGCCGTTCCTTCCCGACGGACGCCCGCTTGATATCGTTCTTAATCCTCTCGGCGTACCTTCCCGTATGAATATCGGTCAGGTGCTTGAGGTTCATCTCGGCTATGCCGCAATGGCTCTCGGCTGGAAGATGTGCACCCCTGTATTTGACGGCGCTCACGAGGATGATATCCGCGAATGTCTTAAAGAAGCAGGACTTTCAGAGGACGGAAAAACAATTCTTACAGACGGCAGAACGGGCGAAAAATTTGATAACCCGATAACCGTCGGCTATATGTATTATCTTAAACTCCATCATCTTGTTGACGATAAGATTCACGCTCGTTCAACAGGACCTTACAGTATGGTAACCCAGCAGCCTCTCGGCGGTAAAGCACAGTTCGGCGGTCAGCGTTTCGGCGAAATGGAGGTTTGGGCGCTCGAAGCTTACGGCGCTGCTTACACTCTTCAAGAGATTATGACCGTTAAGTCAGACGATGTAACGGGCCGTGTTAAAACCTATGAGGCAATCGTTAAGGGCGAAAATATTCCAACGGCGGGAACTCCCGAATCGTTCAAGGTTCTTTATAAAGAGCTTCAGGCTCTCGGTCTTGACACAAGGCTTTATGATAAAGAGGGCAACGAAATTGAGCTCAAGCAGGATATTGACGACGGAACAGAGATTCAGCCGATAGACGATAAAGCATTCACTCAGGTAAATGATTTTGACGGCGAGAGCGACGGCTACACCGTTGAAAACGCTGAGGAAGGCGAGGAAGCAGGTCTGTCAGAGGATGCGGATTTGAGCGATATGTTCACAGATTCCGATTATTCCGAAGATGACGGTTATGACGAATAACCGTATGACCGAAAACCCACATTACATTATATATAAAGGAGTGCTTCCAAATGGAAAATCAAAACGAATTCAGTTCAATTAAAATCGGGCTTGCTTCCCCAGAGCAGATTCGTGCTTGGTCATACGGCGAGGTAACAAAACCCGAAACCATAAATTACAGAACACTTAAACCCGAAAAGGACGGCCTTTACTGCGAAAAGATTTTCGGACCCACAAAGGACTGGGAATGTCATTGTGGTAAGTATAAAAGAGTGCGTTATAAGGGCAAGGTGTGCGAGCGCTGCGGAGTTGAAATCACCCGTTCAAAGGTTCGCCGCGAGCGTATGGCGCATATTGAGCTTGCCGCTCCCGTTTCTCATATCTGGTATTTCAAGGGAATCCCGAGCCGTCTCGGTCTTGTTCTTGACATAAGCCCCCGTTATCTTGAAAAGGTGCTCTATTTTGCGCTTTATATCGTAACGGATCCCGGCGATACTCCGCTTGAAAAAATGCAGATTCTTAACGAAAAAGAATATGCCGAAATGCGTGAGAGATACGAGGATGATTTCGAGGCAGGAATGGGCGCAGAGGCTATTAAAAAGCTTTTGCAGGATATTGATGTTGAACAGCTCAGAAATGAGCTTACCGCAGAGCTTGAGGACGCAACAGGTCAAAAGAGAGTTCGTATCCTTAAAAGGCTTGATGTTGTTGATGCTTTCTATAAGAGCGGAAACAAGCTTGAATGGATGATTCTTGATGTTATTCCTGTTATCCCTCCGGATATTCGTCCTATGGTTCAGCTTGACGGCGGCAGATTTGCCACCTCAGACCTTAACGACCTTTACAGGCGTGTTATCAACAGAAATAACCGTCTTAAAAGGCTTCTTGAGCTCGGTGCTCCCGACATTATCGTAAGAAACGAAAAGAGAATGCTTCAAGAGGCGGTTGACGCTCTTATTGATAACGGCAGACGCGGCAGACACGTAACAGGTCCAAGCAACCGTCCGCTTAAATCTCTTTCCGATATGCTTAAAGGTAAGCAGGGACGCTTCCGTCAAAACCTTCTCGGTAAGCGTGTTGACTATTCGGGCCGTTCCGTTATCGTTGTAGGCCCCGAGCTTAAAATGCACCAGTGCGGTTTGCCGAAGGAAATGGCAATTGAGCTTTTCAAGCCGTTTGTTATGAAGCGCCTTGTTGCAACAGGTGCCGCTTCAAATATTAAATCGGCAAGAAAAAAGGTTGAGCGTGCGCAGGACCCTGCTGTTTGGGATGCTTTGGAGGTTGTTATTAAAGACCACCCCGTTATGCTTAACCGTGCTCCCACACTTCACCGTCTCGGTATTCAGGCGTTTGAGCCCGTTCTCGTTGAGGGCAGAGCAATTAAGCTTCATCCGCTTTCCTGTACTGCATTTAACGCAGACTTTGACGGCGACCAAATGGCTGTTCACGTTCCGCTTTCGGCAGAGGCACAGGCAGAGGCGCGTATGCTTATGCTTGCGGCTAATAACCTTCTTAAACCGTCAGACGGTAAGCCCGTAGCAGTTCCAACTCAGGATATGGTTATCGGCTCATACTATTTAACAATGATTAAAGAGGGCGAGCCGGGTCAGCCGAAATTCTTTACAGACGAAGCAAGAGAAAATGAAATCAGCTTTGAAGAGGTTAAGGAGAAAACGCAGGGCGTTTTGTCAAGCGCCGATATTCTCTGCGACACGGCAGACGAAAAGCTCGAAGCAGATTATTCGATTTATAAGTCATACAGAATTTTCAGAGATAAGGACGAAGCAATTATGGCGTATGCAGAGGGCTCCCTCGGTATGCATTCGCCTGCAAAAATCCGTATAACAAAGGAAATCGACGGTGTAAAAAAGAGCTCCGTTATAACAACAACAATAGGCAGAGTTATCTTTAACAATCCTATTCCTCAGGATCTCGGCTTTGTTGACCGTTCAATTGAAGAAAATGCCTTCAAGTTTGAAATTGATTTTGTTGTTAAGAAGAAGCAGCTCGGCCAGATTGTTGATAAGCTTATCTCCGTTCACGGCGTTTCGGTTGCTTCCGTTGCCCTTGATGCAATTAAGGCACAGGGCTATAAATATTCAACCGTTTCGGGCACAACCGTTGCTGTTTGCGACGCTCTTATTCCGGATGCAAAGAAAAAATATCTTGATGAGGCTGAAAAGAAGGTTGATGAAATCACAGTCAACTATAACTACGGTCTTATCACAAATGATGAGCGCTCCTCGGCTGTTATCAAGGCTTGGGAGGACTGCACAAATAAGGTAACGAATGAGCTTACCTCGAACTTTGACGGAACTCACAATCCTATTCATATGATGGTTGACTCGGGTGCCCGTGGTAGTACGGCACAGCTTCGTCAGCTCGCAGGTATGCGTGGACTTATTGCTAACACGGCAGGTAAAACAATCGAAATTCCGATTCGTGCAAACTATCGTGAGGGTCTTAATATTCTTGAATACTTCATCTCCTCGCGTGGTGCCCGTAAGGGTCTTGCAGATACGGCTCTTCGTACCGCTGACTCAGGCTACCTTACCCGTCGTCTTGTTGATGTTTCGCAGGATGTTATTATCCGTGATGATGATTGCGGATGCCACGAGGGTATAGTTGTTAAGGCTATTATGGACGGCAACCGTGAGCTTGAATCGCTCAATGAGCGTCTTGTGGGCAGATTCCCGCTTGAAAATGTTGTTAATCCTCAAACAGGCGAGGTTATCGTAACTCCCGATGAGATGATGACAAAGGAAATCGCAGATAAGATTACTGCCTGCGGCATAACAGAGGTTAAAATCCGTTCGCTTATTACCTGTAAATCGCGCCACGGCGTTTGCCGTAGGTGCTATGGCTCAAACCTTGCGTTCAACGAGCCTGTTCAGGTCGGCGAGGCAGTTGGTATTATTGCCGCTCAGTCAATCGGTGAGCCCGGCACTCAGCTTACAATGAGAACCTTCCACACCGGCGGTATCGCAGGCGGAGAGGATATCACACAGGGTCTTCCCCGTGTTGAAGAGCTGTTTGAGGCAAGAAAGCCGAAGCAGTATGCAATCCTTTCCGAGATTGAGGGTACTGTTAGATTTGAGGAAATCAAGAAATCCCAGCATGTTGTTGTAACAAATGAAGAAACTATGGAGGAAAAGAAATATCTTATTCCTTACGGTTTCAGGCTTCACGAAAATATTGTTGAGGGCGCACATGTTGAAAAGGGCGAGGAGCTCACCTACGGTGCAAAGAATCCTCACGATGTTCTTGCCATTCTCGGCGAGGAAGCAGTTTATAATTATCTTATCCGCGAGGTTCAGTTCGCATATCGTACTCAGGGTGTTGATATCAACGATAAGCACATTGAGGTTATCGTTCGTCAAATGCTTAAAAAATGCACCGTTGACGACGCGGGCGACACAGAGCTTGTTGCAGGCACAATGGTTGATGTTTCTGCCGTTGATGAGGCAAACGATAAGATAGACGCAAGAATTGCAAACGGCGAAACAAATCTTAAAAAGGCAACCTATATCCCGATTCTTATGGGTATCACAAAGGCTTCTCTTGCAACGGATTCCTTCCTTTCCGCCGCTTCCTTCCAGGAAACAACAAGAGTTCTTACCGATGCCGCAATTAAGGGCAAGAGCGATCCGCTTATCGGCCTTAAAGAAAATGTTATTATCGGTAAGCTTGTTCCTGCCGGAACAGGTATGGATGTGTTCCGTGATGTTGATATTATGCCGAGCTATCTTTCTTCCGAGAACTCCGAAGAAATATTAAATCTTGAACAATTACAAAAATTGTTGACAAACAGTATGCCGGAATGATATAATTAATACTTGCGTGAGTGCGAAACAAAGCATTTTCAACAAATATTTTTTATAACTTTGGTTAAATTGCACAAAATATTGAGGCAAGTTTTCCGCTTGCCTCAATATGTGCGTGTAAATAATAGTTTCAAATCAAAAAATTTTTTTGAAATTATTATTTATGCGCATATAAAGGCGCAGAAAATTTTACAGAAAGGAGATAAACTATTGCCTACCTTTAACCAATTAGTAAGAACAGGCAGAAAGTCTGTTGAGAAAAAGGCAAAAGCACCTGCTCTCTTAAAGAGCCTTAACACAAAGAAGAACGTTATGAACGATAACTGTTCTCCTCAAAAGCGCGGCGTTTGCACAGCAGTTAAAACTGCAACACCTAAAAAGCCGAACTCAGCTCTTCGTAAGATTGCCCGTGTTCGCTTAACAAACGGTATGGAAGTTTCAGCTTACATTCCGGGCGTTGGCCATAACCTTCAAGAGCACTCTGTTGTTATGGTTCGCGGCGGCCGTGTTAAAGACCTTCCCGGTGTTCGTTACCACATCATCCGCGGAACTCTTGATACTCAGGGCGTAAACGGAAGAATGCAGAGCCGTTCAAAGTACGGTGCTAAAAGACCGAAGGCTGCTAAAAAGTAAGCCGTAATTCAAACTTCTTTTGGAAAAAACAATAGTTTATACCTTATTATATAATTCGTTTATTTAATGCGGTATAGCCTGCTTGTTGACTCCACGGGAAAAACTCGAGTACCTATGAACTCATTAATAATTATGAAGGAGGGAAGCGAAGATGCCAAGAAGAGGCCAAATCGCTAAGCGTGATGTATTGCCGGACCCGCTTTACAACTCAAAGCTTGTAACTCGTCTTATCAATAACATTATGTATGATGGAAAAAAGGGTGTCGCACAGAAAATCGTTTACGGTGCATTCGACATCATTAAAGAAAAAACAGGCAACGATCCTTTGGAAACTTTCGAGGCTGCAATGGAAAATGTTATGCCGGTTCTTGAAGTTAAGGCTCGCCGTATCGGCGGTGCAACCTATCAGGTTCCGCTTGAGGTTCGTCCTGAAAGACGCCAAACTCTCGGTTTGCGTTGGATAACATCCTATGCACGCCTTCGTTCTGAAAGAACAATGAAGGAAAGACTTGCTGCTGAAATTATGGACGCTGTTAATAAAACCGGCGGCGCTGTTAAGAAATGTGATGATACACATAAAATGGCAGAGGCAAACAAGGCGTTTGCTCATTTCAGATATTAATCCGTTAAATCAGATTAGGAGGATATTATGCCAAGAAAAGTATCTCTTGAAATGACAAGAAATATTGGTATTATGGCTCACATCGATGCAGGTAAAACAACAACTACCGAGCGTATCCTTTATTACACCGGTATCAATCACAAGATTGGCGAAACACACGATGGCGCAGCCACTATGGACTGGATGGCACAAGAGCAGGAAAGAGGTATCACAATCACCTCCGCTGCAACAACTTGCTTCTGGAAAAAACATAGAATTAATATCATAGACACACCCGGCCACGTTGACTTCACCGTTGAGGTTCAGCGTTCGCTTCGTGTTCTTGACGGCTCTGTTACCGTTCTTTGCGCAAAGGGCGGCGTTGAGCCTCAGTCTGAAACCGTATGGCGTCAGGCTGATGAATATAATGTACCCCGTATGATCTATGTAAACAAGATGGATATTATGGGTGCAGATTTTTATAATGTTCTCGATATGGTAAGAGACAGATTTAAATGCAATGCAGTTCCGATTCAGCTTCCAATCGGTGCAGAGGATACCTTCAAGGGTATTGTCGACCTCATTAATATGGACGCTGAGGTTTATTATGACGATATGGGCAACGATGTTCGCCGCGAAGAAATTCCGGAGGATATGAAGGAGCTTGCCGAAAAATATCACAATGAGCTTATCGAGGCTGTTGCAGAATCAGATGAAGCCCTTATGGAAAAATATTTCGAGGGCGAGGAGCTTACCGTTGATGAGATTAAAAAGGCAATCAGAAAGGCAACCTGCTCCTGCGAGATGGTTCCGATTACCTGCGGCACATCTTACAGAAATAAGGGTGTTCAGCCTTTGCTTGATGCTATTGTTGATTTTATGCCCGCTCCAACCGATGTTGAATCAATCAAGGGCGTAAATCCCGACACAGATGAGGAAGAATTCCGTCATTCTTCGGATGAAGAGCCGTTCTCTGCTCTTGCATTCAAAATTGCAACCGATCCTTTCGTGGGAAAGATTTGCTATTTCCGTGTTTATTCGGGAACTCTTAATGCCGGAACACAGGTTTATAACTCTGTTAAAGGCAACAGAGAAAGAATGGGCCGTATTCTTCAAATGCATTCAAACCACCGTGAAGATATCGACACTGTTTATGCAGGCGATATTGCAGCTGCGGTAGGTCTTAAAAATACAACAACGGGCGACACTCTCTGCGATGAGAATCACCCGATTATCCTTGAATCAATGAACTTCCCGGATCCCGTTATCCGTGTTGCTATTGAGCCTAAAACAAAGGCAGGTCAGGAAAAGATGGGCATTGCTCTTGCAAAGCTCGCCGAGGAAGACCCAACCTTTAAGGCTTACACAGATGAAGAAACAGGCCAAACAATTATTGCAGGTATGGGCGAGCTCCATCTTGAAATCATTGTTGACCGTATGCTTCGCGAGTTCAAGGTAGAAGCAAATGTAGGCGCTCCGCAGGTTGCTTATAAGGAAACCATCCAGGCAGAGTCTATGTCAGACACCAAGTATAAGCGTCAGTCAGGTGGTTCGGGTCAGTACGGTCATGTTAAAATCCGTATGTCGCCAAACCTTGATGAAAACGGCATCGGCAAGGGCTATGAGTTTGTTAACTCTGTTGTCGGTGGTGCTATTCCGAAGGAATATATCCCCGCTGTTGATGCAGGTATTCAGGGCGCAATGAAGAGCGGTGTTCTTGCCGGCTATCCTATGGTTGACATTAAGGTTGAGCTTTATGATGGATCATATCATGAGGTTGACTCTTCCGAAATGGCCTTCAAGATTGCAGGCTCAATGGCGTTTAAGGACGCTGCAAAGAAAGCAAATCCTGCTATCCTTGAACCTATGATGAAGGTAACCGTTATCGTTCCCGAGGATTATATGGGCGATGTTATCGGCGACCTTAACTCACGCCGCGGACAGATTCAGGGTATGGAAGACAGAGCAGGCGCAAAGCAGATTAATGCTCGTGTTCCGCTTTCCGAAATGTTCGGCTATGTAAACGACCTTCGTTCAAAAACACAGGGCCGTGGACAGTATACTATGGAGCCCGACGGATATGAGCAGGTTCCGAAGTCAATTTCAGAGTCTATTATCTCTGAAAGAGCTAAAAAAGACTAATTAGCAAACAAAATTATTAAAAAGACTTGATATTTCATCAAGGCTTTGATAAAATAATCATAACAAAATTAACTATTGTAATTTATTAAGGAGGAAACCCCAATGGCAAAAGAAAAATTTGACCGTTCCAAACCGCATGTAAACATCGGTACAATCGGTCACGTTGACCACGGTAAAACAACTCTTACAGCAGCAATCACAAAGTATCTTGCAAACAAAGGCTATGCTAAGTTTGAAGATTATGCTGATATCGATAAGGCTCCTGAAGAGAGAGAGCGTGGTATCACAATCAATACTGCTCACGTAGAGTATGAAACAGACACTCGTCACTATGCACACGTTGACTGCCCCGGACATGCTGACTATATCAAGAACATGATCACCGGTGCTGCTCAGATGGACGGTGCTATCCTTGTTATCGCTGCAA
>JALEZT010000071.1 GCA_022772725.1 Eubacterium sp. | reverse complement strand
TATGGCTATGATTATGCCGAAACAATATCAAAGCAGCTTGTTAAGGATTGCTTTACTAAAAGAGGCTTAAATTCAAATAAAGGAAATTACGGCAGACAGATAAATATCTGCGGAAGCCTTAATATGCCAGGCGCGGCGGTTATCTGCGCAAAGGCGGCTTTAAAAAGCGGTGTCGGCTTATTAAAATGCCTATTTCCTAAATCAATTTATCCCGTTTTAACCTCTCATTTAACACAGCCCTTATTTGTTCCTTTGAGTGAAAATGAGGATAAAACGCTTTCTATGGGAAGCTTAACGCATATTCTTGATGAAATTAAAGCCGCAAGCTGTATTGCAGTCGGTTGCGGTCTCGGTAATAATGATGACACGCAGGTTATTGTTAATCAAATAATTAAAGAAGCCGTCTGCCCGATTGTTCTTGATGCAGACGGAATAAATTCGGTTATACCGAATATAGATGTAATAAGAGAAGCGGCATATAAGCCTGTTTTAACTCCGCATCCGGGAGAAATGGCACGCCTTGTTAATGAGGACACCGCCTATGTTCAACAGCACAGAGTAGAAACTGCAAAAGCATTTGCAGAGGAGCATAACTGCATTGTTGTTTTGAAGGGCGCAAACACCGTTGTAACAGACGGCAGAAGAGTTCTTATTAACACAACAGGCAATCCCGGTATGGCAATGGGCGGAACGGGGGATATGCTGACGGGCATTATTTCCTCGTTTATTTCGCAGGGAATGGATCCGTTTAACGCCGCGGCGTGCGGTGTTTATATCCACGGCCTTTGCGGAGATATAACCGCGCAGGAGATAAGCCAAAGAGGTATGACTGTTGATGATATGCTCGAGCTTCTCGGTGCTCTTATGAGCAAATTTGAATAACGGAAGGATTATTTGAAAAGCAGAATAACAATTTGCGCGGTGCTTGCTTTAATGCTGATTTTATCGTCCTGCACCGCACAAACCGAGGAGATTACAATATCGGATTTTGTTAAAGAAGCGGATATTAAATGGAATGATTTTTCATATAGCTGTACCGTTCAATATAATTCCTCAAAGGTTACCGTAACGGTTAATTCAACAAATGCCGCAGGCGTTGTTATTGAATATGACGCAAATAATTTTGTAATTTCCTACGGCGGTATGATTTATGAAAATTCAGATGCCGAGGCACTTACGGGAAATCCCGCACAGGCAATCTTCGGCGCGGTGGAAGGCGTTAATTCCGGCAACTGCTCCAAAACGCATATTCAAGACGGATTTGAATTTAAGGGAAACTGCTTTGCAGGAGATTATGTTTGCGTTCTTAATGAGGATAAAACCGTTAAATCAATTGAATATCCCGATAAAAAATTATACATAGAATTTAAAAATGCCTAACGGTTATTTAAACCGTCAGGCATTTTTTTGTGTTGTTCTATTTTAAAATTAATTGCGGAAGCATAGCACCTGCAACTCCGAAAATAACGCTTACTAAAATATAAATTAGAGCAAGTCCGATTGAGCCGTCTTTTATAAGCCGGGCGGTTTCAAGCGAAAAGGTTGAAAAGGTTGTAAATCCACCGCAAATGCCAACCTTTAAAAAAAGTAAAAGCCTTGAATCAATGCTTTGGTTTTTAGAGGTTGCATAAGCAATAAAACCTATTGCAAGCGCTCCCACAATGTTAATAATTAATGTGTTTGTCGGAAATGAAGCAGGATTTTTTATCGGTAAAAGGCTTATTAAATATCTTAAAACCGAACCGATAAACCCTCCGAGACCAACAAAAAAGCAGTTTATCATAATTGCTCCCTTAATATTCTATTATAATAAAGCCTTAAATTCTAATCTTTATTTGAGTCTTTATCAAGAAGGTTCAGCTTGTTGATAATTCTTAATTCAATAATGTTCTTATCAATATGATTTTCAAGCTCGTTTTTTATGCTTTTAACCTTTTTAACATCAATAAGCCCTGCATCAAGAGGGTGCGTGTTGCCGTCCTTTGTTTCAATTGTGATTAATGCGTGGCGGTCGTTAAAATTCTTTGTCAGGCTTGCTGAATTATCCTTATAAATCTCAACCTTTGCAATGTCATCATAAAGAAAAACATTATCCTCATCTATCATATTAAATTCTAATTCATCATCTCTGAAAACTATTCCGCCGAGCAAAACCTCTTTTGTAACGAGTATTGCAACGATAATGGCAAAAATTTCAAGAGCAAAGAATATATAAGGTCTTGCGCCGCCTGCCGTTTTAAAAAAGGTTACGGAAAGCACGGCAAAAACGGCAACCGCAATATCAAGCACACCGATAACAACTGCCGTAATCGGCGAAAGTGTTCTTATAAATTTATTTTTCATTTTCCTTTATCTCCTTATATTTTTTGATGATTTCGCAGTCTTTAAGCTCAAAAGCCCAGCCGTTTAGATATTCAAGCGGGCTTTCGCTTTTTAAGTTGAAAACTAATTTATAGCTGCAAAGCTCTTGGCGAAAACGCCCTTGCTCCTTACCGTATTTTCCGTCATTAAGAAGAGGGTGGCCTATATGCGCCATTTGAGCTCTTATTTGATGTGTTCTTCCCGTTTTAAGCTCAATTTCAAGCAAAGAACAGGCATTGCAGTAATCAACAACTCTGTAATGCGTTTCTATTTTTTTTGAGCCTTCTTTTTCATAGTCAAAAACAGAAACCTTGTTTTTCTTTTCGTCCTTAATTAGATAAGCGCAAAGCGTGTCCTCCGCTTTCTCGGGAACGGAATGAACTATTGTTAAATAATATTTTTCTATCTCACGCGTTTTTAAAAGCCTGTTCAGCTCGCGTAGCGACTGCGCATTTTTTGCGGCAATAACTATTCCGCTTGTGTTTCTGTCTATCCTGTTTGCAAGGGCAGGTGTAAAGGTTTCGCTCTCAGTTGGATTCCATTCGCCCTTTTCAAAAAGATAGCGCTTTATTCTTTCAATAAGCGTATCGGTATATACTTTGCCGTCAGGGTGGCATAAAAGCCCTGCCTTTTTATTTGCAAGAAGAATATTTTTATCTTCAAAAACAATGTCAAGCTCCTTTGAGGCGCTCATAAAGTCGTAATGAACCTCTTTTTCCTGCAATGCGTCGTCTTTAAGATAAAGCTCAAGCAAATCTCCCTCGGCAAGAATATAATCGGGCTGAGTGCGCTTTTTATTAATTTTGATATTCTTTTTTCGTATTTCCTTAAACATCAGCGATTTCGGAAGCTTTGGAAATTTTTTTAAAATAAATTTATCAAGCCTCTGTTCAGCGTCATTTTTTGATATTAAAAAACTTTTCATCGATTAATTATATAATATAATTTGCAAAAAGTAAATAATATGTTATAATAACTTAATTGCGATTTTAAAAGGAAAAATTTTTGTATGAACAGATTTAAGCTTGTAAGTGAATATAAGCCAACGGGCGATCAGCCACAGGCAATAAAAGCGCTTGTTGACGGTATAAAAAGAGGAGATAAGGAGCAAACCCTTATGGGTGTAACGGGCTCGGGTAAAACCTTTACTATGGCAAATATTATTGAGCAGGTTAATAAGCCAACTCTTGTGCTTGCTCATAATAAAACGCTTGCCGCTCAGCTTTGCTCGGAGTTTAAGGAGTTTTTCCCCGAAAACGCCGTTGAATATTTTGTTTCATATTATGATTATTATCAGCCTGAGGCGTATGTTCCCACAACCGATACCTATATTGAAAAGGACAGCGCCGTAAATGACGAAATAGATAAGCTTCGCCACAGCGCAACCGCCGCTCTC
>JALEZT010000067.1 GCA_022772725.1 Eubacterium sp. | reverse complement strand
GCTTTGGATTATCGGAGAGGCTATACTGCGTTTTAGCGATGCAAACAGGCATTTTATCCGCACCGAGCTTTATAAACTCCTCAATGCTTGCCTTGGCTTCCTTTGAATATTCAACACCGTCTGCGCCGTAAATTTCCTTTGCGATTGTTTCGATTTTATCGTAAACAGGCATATCAAGAGAATAAAGTTGATGGAAATTATTTTCCTTTTCGCAGGCATCAACAACCTTTTGAGCAAGCTCAACTCCGCCTGCTCCGCCCTCTGCAAAGCATTTTGTTACGGCAAAATCAGCTCCCTTTGATTTGCAGAAATCCTCAATAAACGCAATTTCCTCATCTGTGTCGGCATAAAAATGATTGATTGCAACAACAACGGGAACGCCGAATTTTTTAAGATTATCAATATGAGCACCGAGATTTACAGAGCCTTTTTTGAGTGCTTCAAGATTCGGCTTTGTTAAATAGCCTTTTCAACGCCGCCGTTATATTTCATTGAACGAACTGTTGAAACAAGAACAACACAGCTTGGAGTAAGCCCTGCAAGCCTGCACTTAATATCAAGGAATTTTTCTGCGCCGAGGTCGGAACCGAAGCCTGCTTCGGTTATGCAGTAATCTCCGAGCTTCAAAGCAGTTTTTGTTGCTCTGATTGAGTTACAGCCGTGGGCAATATTTGCAAAGGGTCCGCCGTGCATAATGGCAGGATTATTTTCAAGAGTTTGAACAAGATTAGGCTTTATAGCGTCCTTTAAAAGAACGGTCATTGCGCCGTTTGCCTTAATATCACGGCAATAAACGGGCTTTCCGTCATAGGTGTAAGCAACAAGGATATTACCGAGTCTTTCTTTAAGATCGAAAACATCTTCTGCAAGGCAGAGAATTGCCATAACCTCACTTGCAACGGTTATGATGAAATGGTCCTCTCTCGGAATACCGTTAAGCTTTCCGCCGAGGGAGCAAACAATATTTCTTAAAGCACGGTCGTTCATATCAAGACATCTTTTGATAAGCACTCTGCGCTGGTCTATTCCAAGCTCGTTTCCCTGCTGAATATGGTTATCAAGCAAGGCGCACATAAGATTATTTGCGCTTGTTATTGCGTGCATATCTCCCGTGAAATGAAGGTTTATATCCTCCATTGGAACAACCTGACTGTAACCGCCGCCTGCGGCACCGCCCTTAATTCCGAAAACAGGACCGAGAGACGGCTCACGAAGTGCTATAACTGCCTTTTTGCCGATTTTAGCCATTGAATCGCCGAGACCGATGGTAACGGTTGTTTTGCCCTCTCCGGCGGGAGTTGGGTTAACCGCCGTTACAAGCACAAGCTTTCCGTTTTCATTATCCTTAACTCTGTTTATTAATTCATCCGAAAGCTTTGCCTTATATTTTCCGTAAAGCTCAAGCTCATCCTCATCTATTCCTACCGAGGAAGCAACCTCGCCTATTCTTTTCATTTGAGCACCGCGTGCAATTTCGATATCCGATAACATAAAACAACCTGCCTTTTAAATTAAACATTAATTAATTTACAGTTTATTATATCATAATTATAAATTATTTCAACAGTTAATAATTACACCTTGAAAATAATTATTAATAATAATATAATAGTCATAAGCAATGAAAAGCAAAGGAGGCGGTTAATTGAACGAAAACAAAAGAAGAAACAGCTTTATCGACTTTTTTTACGGACTTGATTATGTTACGGTAATAACCGCCGTTGCCTGCTCTGTTTACGGCTTACTGCTTGTTTACAGTGCAACCTATTATGCAGTTGACGAAAACACGATTATAACTAATTCCGTGCTTTCCATGCTTATAACAGTTGGTGCGGGAATTGTTGGAGCATTGATACTTTCGCGAATTAATTATGAAATCATCAGCAAGCTATGGCCGATTGTGGGCGTTGCGTGTGTTGTTTTAATGATTATTACATACTTTTTCGGCACCTCGGCACCGGGCAGAGACACCGCTCGAAGCTGGCTTAACATAGGCGGATTTACTCTGCAATCATCGGAGCTTTTAAAGGTTGGATTTATTATCTCTTTTTCCTATCATCTTGATTTGGTTAAAGACAATATAAATAAAATTAAGGTTATTATTCCGCTTGTTATTCACGGTGCAGTTCCGATTGGTCTTTGCATATTAACGGGCGACGCAGGCTCCGCCTTGATATTCCTTATTATGTTTATAGGTATGCTCTTTTTTGCTAAAATAAACATAGGCTATTTCATTGCAGGCTTTTGCGCAATAATAGTTGGCTTTATAGTTGCCTGGAAAACAAACATTATCGGCGGTATTCAAAGGCAGAGAATTGTTGCTCTGTTTTATCCCGAGCAATATCCCGATGTTATGTATCAGCAGAACAACGGTAAAATCGCGCTCGGCGGAGGCGGAATGTTCGGTCAGGGCTTCCTTAAAGGAAAAATGACACAAAGCGGAGCCGTTCCCGTTAACGAAAGCGATATGATTTTAACTGTTGCGGGAGAGGAATTTGGATTTGTTGGGGCAATGATTGTTTTGCTTTTGCTCGGAATTTTGATGATAAGAGTTATTGCAACCGCGCATAAATCAAGAGATAATGTTGGTTATCTTATGTGTATGGGTGTTGCCGTTATGCTTTGGGCGCAGGTGCTTGTTAATGTGGGTATGGAGCTTTCAATCCTGCCTTGCATAGGAATAACGCTTCCCCTGTTTTCCGCAGGAGGCTCTTCGAGTTTAAGCATTTATCTTGCACTCGGAATTGTTTTATCGGTTTACCGATTCAGTAAAAGCCAAAGAAACGCATTATTTTACACATAAAACAGAACACGAAAAAACAGCGCTTTGCATTTTAATGTGCATTGCGCTGTTATTTTTTTATTGATTTTTTACTGTGCTTACATTAACGGTATATGTTCCGTAAACCCAAACATCATTATAATCCTTAACGGAGAAGGTTACAGTTTGCAAGGAGGCACCCTCTTTGATAGCCGTGCTTCCCTGCTGAGAGGTTAAATCGCACGAGGCAATTATATTTGATTTATCTATTTTATCAATAGAATCTGCACTGCCTATAAGAGTT
>JALEZT010000049.1 GCA_022772725.1 Eubacterium sp. | reverse complement strand
GAGCAAAAGGATATATCAGCTGAATTTTCAGCTAAATTATCATAAAGAAATTCATAAAAATCATTTTCGATAAAATCATCGCCGTCAACAAAGCCGATATATTCGCCTGACGAATTATCAAGCCCTGCATTTCTTGCAGAGGAAACTCCTCCGTTTTCCTTATGTATTACTTTAATACGACTGTCCTTTTTTGCCCATTCATCGCACATTTCGGGGCAATTATCGGGCGAGCCGTCATCAACAAGAATTATTTCCAAATTCTTATATGTTTGATTAACGATGCTTTCAACGCATTTATCAAGATATTTTTCACTTTTATAAACGGGAACTATAACGCTTATTAGTGGCTTCATAATTACCTCCCGATAAATTTACAATAAAGCTTTTTTGAAAGCATCAAAACAAAGGCTTTAACTTTATCCCTCGGCGAATACAGAGAGGAAAGGAAAATTTCCTTTTTATGCTTTAAAATTTCATTTCTTAAATAATCTAATTTATCAAGGCATTTCTGACTTGAAATAACTCCCGAAAGAACGATAAAGCACGAACCGATATAGCTCTTTATCAAATACGGCATAACGGCTTTATTATCCTTTTGAGTTTCCATAATAAACTGCTTTGCACGAATAATCGAAAAGGCATTTTCGGTAAAAACGGAATTTGTTATTGAGGTTTCCCTAATAAAATAATGATATTTTGCATCGTTGCAATAAACGGTTTTAATTCCCCTGTGGAGCACTCTGTAATTAAACATTATATCCTCGGAGCATCCGTCCTCTGTATAAAACCTAATATCGCCCAAGCGGCTTGACCTGTAAAGCTTATTCCACGCAACTCCGCTTATATGGCCGCTGACCGCCAAATCCTTTATCTGCTCATTATAATCAAGGCAAACCGCCTCATTGCTCTTTCCGAAAGGGTTTTCCTCGTTGCCGTCTTCCTCATAATTAAAATAAAATCCGCAACGAGCCATATCTGCATTATGCTCCGTAATCAGCCGATAAAGAAATTCAATCATATCTCTGTCGAGCCAATCGTCGCTGTCTGAAAACAGAAAATAGCTTCCGCTCATTATTTTGAGCCCTGAATTACGCGCTTCGGCAAGACCTGCGTTTGACTGATGAACAACCTTTATTCTGCCGTCCTTTTCTGCCCATTTATCGCACATCTGCGGGCAGTTATCGGGTGAGCCGTCATCAACAAGAATGATTTCCAAATTTTTATATGTTTGATTAACGATGCTTTCAACGCATCTGTTAAGATATTTTTCAACCTTATAAACGGGAACAATGACTGAAATCAAATCCGAATACAACTTTTAGTAACCTCTCAATTTTGTTCTTAAACGAATAAGCGCATTATATACAAACGGACAAACACACAAAAGCGCTGTTGCATATCTGTCTTTTTTTCTGAATGCGTTTTTATATTTCCTGCTGAAAATATACCTTCTAAATGAAAGAATATCCTTCCTCAAAACCTTATATCTATCGGTGCAGGCACGATTTCTGATAATACTGTTAAGCAAAAAATAATCATTTTGAAGCTTATTTGAAATTTGATAAGGATAAGCTGAAGAGCCTTTATCGAAATCATCGTCTATTGTTTTATATGCAAGCATTGAGCTATCTATAAGAGAATATGTTATGCAGCCCGAAATCGCCGAGCCTGAATGACGAAAATAATAATATTTAGGAATATTTGAAACTGCAATTTTATCAATGTTTCTATAAATAAAATAATTGAGCATCATATCCTCGCTGAATGTAATTCCCTCCGGAAGCTTGGGTAGCTTATCAAACAACTGCCTTTCATATATTTTGTTGCACATTGACCAAAGAGAATCCGCATTCATATATTTTACGGTGCCTTCAAAGCCGTATGCTTTGATTTCCTCATCCAAAGCAAAAGTGATTTTTGCTTCTGTTTCTCCCTCATTAACTCCGTAAAAAGCGCAGGAGGCAACCTGAGCGGAATTTGAATTTGCAAGATTATAAAGGTATTCAAAATAATCCTTTTCAATCCAGTCATCTGAATCAACAAAGGCAACATA
>JALEZT010000031.1 GCA_022772725.1 Eubacterium sp. | reverse complement strand
AAAGAATTTACGGCTCGTGCCCTTACAAATCTCCAACCGATATGGGCGTTAATATGGCGGGCTACTGTATATTTGATGATGAAGCGGTCAGCGAGGCCTCAAAGCAGGAAATCATAAGAAGATATTTTTCCGCTTTGGCAGACGGCGCTTCACACAAGGATGAAATTTACAAGCTTGAGCTTCTTATGAATCAGGCAGGAATAAGCGAGAACAGCAGGAAATGCACCGTTAGGGCAAGAGAAATTGCGGCTGAAACGGGCGAGCCTGCGGCGGCAATAGAGCTCAACGACGGAGCGGTTATAACGGGCAAAACCTCCGCGCTTCTCGGATGCTCCTCGGCAATGCTGCTTAACGCACTTAAACATCTTGCAGGAATAGATGACGAAAAGCTGCTTATTGTTCCCGAGGTTATCAAGCCCATACAGGAGCTTAAAATAAATCATTTGGGCAACCACAACCCAAGGCTTCACACCGACGAGGTGCTTATTGCGCTTTCGGTTTCGGCGGTAACGGACAAGGATGCAAAAAAGGCACTTGACTGCCTTTGCAATTTAAAAAACTGCGAAATGCACTCCTCCGTTTTACTTGCACAGGTTGACGAAAGCATACTTAAAAAATTAGGCATACGCGTTACCTGCGAGCCTGTAAAAAAATAATTTTTATAATATAAAAACGCAACCAAGGGAGGACTGATTGTGAACAAACCAAAATATATATTTGTTACGGGAGGCGTTGTCAGCGGTCTCGGAAAGGGAATAACTGCGGCTTCCCTCGGCAGACTTTTAAAATCAAGAGGGCTTAAAGTTACGGCGCAAAAGCTTGACCCGTATCTTAATGTTGACCCGGGAACAATGAATCCCGTTCAGCACGGCGAGGTTTTTGTTACCGATGACGGTGCGGAAACCGACCTTGACCTCGGACACTATGAAAGATTTATTGACGAATCTCTTTCGCAAAACTCAAACTTAACCTCCGGCAGAGTTTTCTGGAAGGTTATTTCGGACGAGCGAAAGGGCGTTTACGGCGGACAGACAATTCAGATTATTCCGCATGTTACAAATGAAATCAAGCGTTCAATCGCACGCAATGCAGACACGGGCGCAGATGTTTGCTTTGTTGAAATCGGCGGAACGATAGGCGACATTGAAAGCCAGCCGTTTCTTGAAGCAATCCGTCAGTTTGCCATTGAATACGGCAGAGAAAACTGCCTTTTCATTCATGTTACTCTCGTTCCGTATCTTGCGGCTTCGGACGAGCTTAAATCAAAGCCAACCCAGCACAGCGTTAAGGAAATGCTTGCGCTCGGCATTCAGCCCGATATAATCGTTTGCAGAACGGAGCATCCCCTGACAGAGGACATAAGAAGAAAGATTGCGCTTTTCTGCAATGTAAGCAAGGAATGTGTTATTGAAAACAACAACTGCGATGTGCTCTATGCCGTTCCGATTATGCTTCATAAGGAGGGGCTTGACGATGTTGTTATCAAAAGGCTCGGCTTAAAATGCGCACAGCCCGACCTTAAAGACTGGGAGGCAATGCTTGAAGCGCTTCGCAACCCCGTAAGAACTGTTAAAATCGGTATGGTTGGCAAATATGTTGAGCTTCACGACAGCTATATTTCCGTTAACGAGGCACTCAAACACGGCGGAATTGAAACGCGCTCTGCGGTTGATATTCACTGGATAGATTCAGAATCACTTGAAGGAGACGCCGATTTAGACGAAATTTTAGGCGATATGGACGGAATACTCGTTCCGGGAGGCTTCGGAAGCAGAGGAATTGAGGGCAAAATCAAAGCGGCAAATTATGCAAGAACAAAGAATATCCCCTATCTCGGAATATGCCTTGGTATGCAGATTGCAATTATTGAATTTGCAAGAAATGTTCTTGGCTTAAAGGATGCTAACTCCGCTGAAATTAACCCCGAAACGCCTTATCCCGTTATTGATATTCTGCCCGAGCAGAAAAATGTTGAGGAAATGGGCGGAACAATGCGCCTCGGTCAATATCCCTGCGTGCTAAATCCCGATTCAAAGGCGTATGAGCTTTACGGCGCAACAATGATTTATGAGCGCCACCGCCACCGCTATGAGGTTAATAACGATTACAGAGCGGAGCTTCTTAAAGGCGGAATGATTTTTGCAGGCACCTCGCCCGATAACCACATTGTTGAAATGATTGAAATTCCAAACCACCCGTGGTTTGTTGCAGGTCAGTTTCACCCCGAATTTAAGAGCAGACCGAATAAACCTCATCCGCTCTTCCGCGGCTTCGTTACTGCCGCCGCCGAGCATAACAAAAACAAATAATAATAAAAAAAGCATCGCCCGAACCGTAAAGGTTCGAGCGATTTTTTATTGTTTTTGCGGTGTAAAGAGGAGAGCTTTTTGACTGATGAATTTCAACCTCGTTACACCACTCAAATTATCGTTTGTCAATAATTTTTTATTAATTTTCGGAAATTTTTAGCAAAAAAACAGCCGTGCTTGGAAAATGCTCCAAACACGGCTTTTAAAATTTAACTGCTATATTTTGTTTTTAACTATAACGATTATTGCCAAATCAACAACAAAAAGCGCAAGCGCGATAACTCCGCCGATAAGCGATTTTCTGTTTTTTGATTTTATATCCTCGCCGAGCTCAACTCCCTTGGAGCCCATTGAAAGCGGAACGGCAATTGCAATTGCGCTGAACGCGGGGCAGATACCAACGGTGCATATACTGATTATTGCCATTGCAAAGGCAAAATCGGAAAGCTTTTCGAGCACGCTTTTTTCCTTTTTATTCTTCATAATTATCCTCCCCGATACCGTATTTAACAATTATTCGGTTTATCTTTTTTATGAACACCTCTCCGAACAAAAAGAGAAAAACGGCAGTTGCCGCACCGAAAACCGCGGAAAACGGAAGCCCTGCGGCATAAACCGCTCCCACGCTTGCGAGAGACGGCTCTGTTACCGTCATCAAAACCGTTGAGGCGTCTGCTATAAGTCCGTACACGGCAAAGGTGAGCACAAAGCCAACAACCGAAAGCGTCCATTTATCAGCCTTAATTCTTTTGAAAATAAGCCCTGCAAGAAAGCCGCAAAGCCCGAGTGCCGCCATTTGAAACGGAGTCCACGCGCCCTGACCGAAAAGAAAATTAGATATAAAGGCGGAAA
Source organism: Eubacterium sp. (assembly GCA_022772725.1). Taxonomy (GTDB): domain Bacteria; phylum Bacillota; class Clostridia; order Oscillospirales; family Acutalibacteraceae; genus Eubacterium_R. The sequence continues at coordinate 13,645 of JALEZT010000031.1, read as the reverse complement.
ATGCGCCTATGATATATCCCCTTTCAGCACCGAGGCAGACTGCGCAGGCAATAACAACTGCGCCTATCGGCTTAAACTGCGGAATGAGATAAAACACCGCCCTTGAAGCAACGGCAAGTGCAATTAAAACCGCCATAAGTGCCATTTCTCTTGCGCTCGGAAACGATTTTTCAAAGCTGATGAAAAACGGCAAAAGCGAAAGAGCAATAACAATCACGGCGCAAAGATAATAGGAATTTGAGCCTACAAAATATTGCCAAAGAATAATTCCGGCAATGCTCAGCGCAATAAAAACGGAAAAAATTATTTTTGAGGAACGCTTCATAATGTCTCCTTTGCGTCATCAATGCTGATAACTCTGCCGTTTGTTAAACGCGAAAGCGAGGTTGTGTATACCGAAAGCGAAGCAAAAAACTCTCTGCGTTCCTTTGCGGAAATTATTTTTCCGTCAAACAAAAACGCGCAATAATCGGCATATCTGCCTGCAAATTCCAAATCGTGAGTTACAACAACAACCGTTTTTCCCTGCCTGCAAAGCTCCCGTAAAATCAAGGCAAGCTCCTTTTTAAACGAAGCGTCAACGCTTTTAGTCGGCTCATCAAGCAAAAAAATATCCGCGCCGCTCATCAGCATTTTTGCAATTGCAAGCCTTTGCGCCTCTCCTCCGCTTAAATCAAACGGATTGGCATTTTTCAGCCGTTCAAGTCCCGTTTTTTTCAAAAGCTCCTCGCTCGGCACCTCCTGCCAAACGGTTTCTTCAAGGAAAAGAGTGTTTACCTCCTGCGGCATATATGCCGTTTTTCCGCTTGCCTTAACTTTTCCAGAATATGGCTTTAAGATTTTTGAAATACACTTTAAAAGCGTTGTTTTTCCGCTTGCGTTTGCACCCAAAATAACATTAATTTTGCCCTTATACGCCTTATAATTCAAATCGAAAAGAACATCAAAAAGCCTTTTTCCGTAGGCAAAGGAAAGCCCCTTAACCGTTAGGGCGATTTCGCCTTTTTCATTATCGCGTGTGAAAGGCTTTGCCTCGATGCTTTTCGCCTGCTCCCTTGCCCTTGAAAATTCAAGCGGATGATTTTCCAAAAGCAGAGTAAACGGTTCAAGAATTTCCTGCATATCATTATTTGTTTTAATTAAATAATCCGCAAAATCACGCGGCTGAGCAAAGGCTCCCTGCCGTCCGTTTTCAAGAAAAAGCACCTTATCTGCAAGCTCAAACGCTCCGCCTGCTCTGTGCTCGCTCAAAATAACGGTTGTGCCCTGCTCCCTGTTAAGCTTCAAAACGCAATTCATAAACATCTGAGCAGAAACGGGGTCAAGGCTTGAAACAGGCTCGTCCAAAACAAGAATTTCGGGAGCAAGAGCCATAGCGGCGGCAAGCGCGATAAGCTGCTTTGTTCCGCCGGAAAGATTTTCAATTTTTTCGTTTATATATTTATTAATGTTAAAATAGCTTGCCGTTTCGGCGATTTTCAGTTCAATTTCACTTTTTGAAAGCCCTGCGTTTTCAAGCCCGAACGCAAGGTTGCCGAAAACCGTGTCCGTTATCAAATTGCTTTCGGGGCTTTGTCCGACGAAGCCGATTTTATCAGTTTTTTCCTCTATATTACCGCTGATTTTTCCGAACGGCGCAATTTCTTTTTTTAAAAGGCGCAAAAGAGTTGATTTTCCGCTTCCCGATTTTCCGCAAACAACGCAGAAATCTCCGCCTTGAAGCGTGAAGGAGATATTATCAAGAGCCTTTTCAGCCGCCTTGGGATATGAAAAGCTTAAATTTTCGACCGTAAGAATATCCACTTAATCTCCTCCTTTAAATCAATAACTGTTGGGAATAACGAAAACGCCGCGAAAATTACTAAATCCGCAATGCTGAAATTCTCAATTTTCAGCGACGGCGAATAAACAAAATTAAATGCACCCCAAAGCCTGAAAGCTGCACACGCACAGAAAAGAGAAACGATAAAAGCAAGTGCAAAAGCGTCTTTAATATTAAAAGAAAATCTTGAAAAATGCTTTCTTTTTCTGCTTGAATAGCCGAGCGCACGCATAGTATCGGCAGTTTCAATGCTTCTTTCAAGGCTGATTGAAACGAGCGCGGAAAAGCGTTTTATGGTGTTTTTAACGCCCTTTGTTTCGTTGCCCAAGCCTGTTTGAGCGTCATATATTTCCTTTGAGGTTTTCCTCATCAGCGGAACAAAGCGCAAAACCATAAGAAACAAGAGTGAAAGATTAGGCGCTATTCTGCCGAAAACGGCGGTGAATTTTTCACTGTCTATAACAAGGCAATACGCCAAAAACCAAATTATAACGGCAGAGAGCATAACGCCCATTGTTAAGCCGTAAGCAAGCGGTTCGAATGTAAAGCTCAATGACTTTACAGAAAACAGCACTGTATCCCCGTATCTGCAAAAAATCATATTAAATATTCCGACTGCCGCGGTCAGCGGAAATGCGGTTTTCAGAATTAGAGAAAACGCCTTTGAGCCTTCAAGCATTGTATAATAAAAAGCCGCAAAGGCAAGCGAGCAAACGGCAAAAACGGGATTTATATAAACCACCGTTAATATAATTTCAAGCATAAAAAAGGAGAAGCTGACAAGGGGATGAAATTTTGAAAATCTATCCATATCAGTTCCTCCGTTATATTAGGGTAACGGTGATAATCCGAACCACGGTTTATCGTGGCAGATATTGCCCTTACTCTTCGTTAAAATACTCGTTAATCCGAAAGGATTAACTGCGTTTTATGCCTTGATTAAGACCAAATCTGCACACGATAAACTGCAAAGCATCAAAAATGCTTAGAGAAAAGATGAGATTTGTTGTCTTGAGATGGCAGCCTTGCTGACGCAAGGCAACAGCGAAAGCGACAAATATCGCTTTAATACTGCATTTTTGACGGGTTCGGACTATTACCGTTACCCTAAGGGGCAGCCGTATAATTCAGGATTTATTCGGCAGCCCTTTTGCAGTCTTATAAAAAATATTTGGAGGATAAACGGTAATGCAGATTACTCCCGATTTAATAAAATATCTTGAATCGCTTGCCCGTATTGATCTCAGCGAGGAAGAGGAAAAAACGGTTGGCGCGCAGTTGCAGGATATTTTAACATATATTGATATGCTCAACGAGCTTGACACAGAGGGCGTTGAGGCAATGAGCCATTCTTTTCCGCTTAACAATGTTTTCAGAAAAGATGAAGTTAAGCCATCTATGGCTCCCGAAGAAATTGTTGCAAACGCGCCCGAAAGTCAGGACGGCGCCTTTGTTGTGCCTAAAACGGTTGATTGAGGAGGAATAACTAATGGAAATTTATGAATTATCTGCTCTTGAAACCGCTCAGCTTATAAAAAACGGAGAAATAACTGCCGTTGATGCAGTTGAAGCCGTTGCAAAAAGCATAGAGGCAAGGGACGAAAAATTTAATTGCTACACAAATTTTGATAAGGCTTCTGCACTTGAAAAGGCAGAGGCGGTGCAAAAGCGCATTGATGCAGGCGAGGAGCTTTCCGTTCTTGCAGGCGTTCCCGTTGCAGTTAAGGATAATATCTGCACAAAGGGCGAGGTAACCTCCTGCGCTTCAAAAATTCTTTATAATTTTAAGCCGCCGTATAATGCATCAGTCATTAATAAGCTTAACGAAGCAGGCATTGTTCCGTGCGGTAAGGTTAATATGGACGAGTTTGCAATGGGCTCAACAACCGAAACCTCGTTTTACGGCGCAACAAGAAACCCGTGGAACACCGAAAGAGTTCCCGGCGGTTCATCAGGCGGCGCCGCCGCGTCCGTTGCGGCTGATGAAAGCATTATCGCTCTCGGCTCCGATACGGGCGGCTCAATCCGTCAGCCCTGCTCGTTCTGCGGTGTAACGGGCTTAAAGCCAACCTACGGTGCCGTTTCGCGTTACGGTCTTATTGCTTATGCTTCGTCGCTTGACCAGATAGGCCCTATCGGTAAAAACGCGCTTGATGTTGCCGCAATGTTTTCCGTTATCAGCGGTAAGGATGAAAAGGATGCAACCTCCGTTTCTCCAAAGCCGTTTACTCTTGATGACATTAAAAACGCAAGGGATTTGAAGGGCATTAAGGTCGGTATCCCGTCCGATTATTTCGGCGAGGGAATTAACGAGGAGGTTGCAAAATGCGTTATGGCCGCGGCAGAGGCTCTTAAAGCACTCGGCGCAGAGGTTGAGGAGTTCTCAATGCCGATAGTAAAATATGCAATTCCAACCTATTATATTATTGCCTGTGCAGAGGCTTGCTCAAACCTTTCAAGGTTTGACGGTATTAAGTACGGCTATAAATCTCCCGAGGCGGATAATCTGCGTGATGTTTATATCAAATCACGCTCTGAGGGCTTCGGTATGGAGGTTAAAAAGCGCATAATGCTCGGCAACTTCGTGCTTTCAAGCGGTTATTTTGACGCTTATTATAATAAAGCACTTAAAGCAAAGGGGCTTATCGTTAAGGCGTTTAACGAGGCGTTTGAGAAATATGATTTTCTTCTCGGCCCCGTTGCTCCCACAACAGCTCTTAAAATCGGCGAGGGACTCAGCGATCCGCTTGCTATGTATCTCGGCGATATTTATACGGTTATGATTAATATTGCAGGCTTGCCGTCGCTCGCTCTTCCCTGCGGCTTTGATAAGGAAAATATGCCGATAGGAATGCAGTTAATCGGCAGACCGTTTGAGGAAGGAACAATTCTTTCGGCAGGCAATGCTTATCAGGGCATAACCGATTATCACAAAAAGAAACCTATTTTGGATTAAGGAGGTAACTCAATATGGAATATTCAACCGTCTGCGGCCTTGAAGTTCATACCGAGCTTGCCACCGCAACCAAGATTTTCTGCTCCTGCTCAACGGAGTTCGGCGGAGAGCCTAACACGCATGTTTGCGAAATCTGCTCCGGTATGCCCGGCACGCTTCCCGTTCTTAATGAAAGGGTGCTTGAATTTGCAGTAAGAACAGGTCTTGCAACAAACTGCGAAATAACAATGTATAATAAGTTTGACAGAAAGAATTATTTCTATCCCGATTTGCCGAAGGCTTATCAGATAAGCCAGCTTTATCTGCCTATTTGCAGAAACGGATATATCGAGATAAACGATAGTATAAACGGCGGCAAAAAGAAGGTTAGAATCCATGAAATTCACATGGAGGAGGATGCGGGTAAGCTTATCCACGATGAATGGTCGGATTGCACACTCGTAAACTACAACCGCTGCGGAGTTCCGCTTCTTGAAATTGTTTCGGAGCCTGATATTGCCTCGGCAGACGAAGCAGTTGAATATGTTGAAAAGCTTCGCGCTATTCTTCAATTCTGCGGTGTTTCCGATTGCAAAATGCAGGAGGGCTCCTTGCGTGCCGATGTTAATGTTTCCGTTATGGAAAAGGGCTCAAAGGAGTTCGGCACAAGAACGGAAATGAAAAATATTAACTCCTTCAAGGCTATTCACAATGCCGTTGAAAGTGAGGCACAGCGCCAGATAGAAATTATTGAGGACGGCGGCAGGGTTGTTCAGGAAACACGCCGTTGGGATGATTCAAAGGGCACCTCTTATGCAATGAGAAGCAAGGAGGATGCACAGGATTATAAGTATTTCCCCGACCCCGATTTGCCTCCCGTTTTGCTAACCGATGAATATGTTGAGAATATCAGAGCATCTCTTCCCGAGCTTCCCGAGGCAAAGAGGGAGCGTTATATGACGGAATTTAAGCTTTCGGAATATGACACCTCTATGATTTGCTCCTCGGTTGCTTATGTTAAGCTTTTTGAGCGCACCGTTGAAATAACGGGCAACCCAAAGGACAGTGCAAACTGGATTATGGGCGAGCTTATGAAAATGCTTAACGATACTCAAACACTGCCCGAAAATATGAGCTTCCGTGCAGATTCGCTCGGCGAAATCATCAATATGCTAAACAGTAATAAGATAAGCAGAGATTCGGCTAAAAAGGTGTTCGGTGCCGTGTTTACCGATGATGTTATCCCTGCCGATTATGTTAAGGAAAACAATATGGAAATGGTTTCCGACACGGGCGCAATCAAAGCCGTTATTGAAGAGGTTATTGCTTCAAATCAAAAGGCGGTTGATGAGTATAAGGAGGGAAAGGAAAAATCCTTTAATTTCCTTATCGGCCAGTCAATGCGTGCGCTTAAAGGTAAAGCACCCGCCGCAGAGGTAACAAAAATCCTCAAAGAAATTTTAGGTTAAATCTATTAAATACCTGTTTATAATACCCGTTTGATTTTCAAACGGGTATTTTTTTGCGAAAAAAAAGCGGACAAGCATAAAATGCGGTAAATTTCAAGTCTTGTTTTAGCCGTTAAAAAATAATACCGTTTTTTTGATTTTTACTGTTCACGGCGATATATTTGTGCTATAATAAATTTTGCAAAGGCATATTGCTTTAAGGGGGTAAATATTTATGAAGGAATGGTATAAAAACGCAGTTGTTTATCAAATATGGCCTCGTTCGTTTTGCGACGGAAACGGCGACGGTATCGGAGATTTGCAGGGCGTTCTTGATAAAATGGATTATCTTGAAGCCTTGGGAATTAACTGCATTTGGTTTTCTCCGCTTTATCCGTCTCCGAATGCCGATTTCGGCTACGATATTTCGGATTACAAAAGCATAAATCCCGAATACGGAGATTTGGATTTGTTCAAAAAGGTGCTTGATGAGGCGCACAGCAGAGGCATAAGGGTCATTATGGACCTTGTTGTTAATCACACCTCTGATGAACACAAATGGTTTATCGAATCTCAAAATCCCGATTCGCCGTATCACGATTATTATTTTTGGCGAAAGGGCAAAGGAAAAAGGCCTCCTAACAACTGGCTTTCCTGCTTTGAGGGAGGCGCGTGGGAATATAACGAAAAGCTTGATGAATATTATCTTCATGTTTTCGCAAAGAAGCAGCCCGATTTAAACCACGATAACCCAAGGGTTAGGGAAGAGGTTAAGGATATTATGCGCTTTTGGCTTGATATGGGGGTTGACGGCTTTCGCGAGGATGTTATAACCTTTATATCAAAAAAAGAGGGGCTTCCAAACGGCTTTCCCATTCCCTCCGCCTGCGGAATTGAAAATTATATGGACGGCCCTCATATCCACGAATATTTGCAGGAATACAGAGAGGTAACGGATAATTACGATTGCTTCACAGTTGGCGAGGCACCTATGATGACTCCCGAAAAGGCTCTAAAATATATTGATGAAAGCCATAAAGAGCTTGATTTAATGTTTCATTTTCAGCACATGGAAGCCGATTGCTTTATAATGGATTTCTTCCAAACGAAGTTTAATCTTAAAAAAATGAAGCGTGCCTTTTCCTCGTGGCAGGAAAAGATAAACGGTAAAGCGTGGAACACTCTTTATATTGAAAATCACGATCATCCGCGAATTATTTCTCGCTACGGAAGCGAAAAATACAGAACCGAATCCGGCAAAATGCTTGCAAATATGTATATGCTTCAACAGGGCACTCCGTTTATTTATCAGGGTCAGGAGATCGGAATGGTAAACACGCGCCTTGAAAGCCTTGATGAGTATGTTGATTGCTTTGTTAAGAATAACTATGCAGTCGGAATGAAAATGCACCTCGGCGAAAAGCGTTGCTTTGAAAATGCCGTTAAATCAACAAGGGATAATTCCCGAACTCCCGTTCAATGGGATTCAACGGAAAATGCAGGCTTTTCAACAGGAACTCCGTGGTTCCCCGTAAATAAGAATTATAAAGAGATAAACGCTCGTGCAGAGGCGGAAAATCCAAACTCCATTTTAAATCATTATAAGGCGTTAATCAAATTCAAAAAGGAAAATGAGGTTGCAATTTACGGCGACTATAAAGAGCATTATAAAAATTCCGATAAGCTTTTTGTTTTTGAAAGAAATTATAACGGCAAGCGTCTGCTTGTTATAAATTCGTTTACGGAGGAAAATGTTGCCTTTGAGGCTCCAAAGGGCTTTAATCTTGAAGAGGGAAAAGCGATTTTGTGTAATTATGAAAATCCAACCGTTCAAAATAACGGCTTCAAAACCCGTCCGTATGAAACAAGAGTTTATGTTTTCGATTAAAATTTAATAAATAATATTACATACCAAATAATTATACACACCTCGGTTAAAATAATACCGAGGTGTTTTTTTAATGAATTTTTTAGGAAAAACGGCAGTTTTCAGCAATCCGCCCGTTATAACGGGCTTTGCGGGAGTCTGCGGTAAAAAAGAGGGAGAAGGACCTCTGGCAAAGGATTTTGACGAAATTTTTGAAGATACAACCATGGGCGGTCAGTCGTATGAGCTTGCAGAGTCGGCTCTGCTCAATAAGGCGATAGTGCGCTCGCTCGATAATGCTCAAACGGCAACCTCGGATGTCAATTTTATTTTGTGCGGAGATTTGCTCAATCAGTGTATGGGAAGCGCGTTTGCCGTTAAGGATTTGAACATTGCAACGATAGGCTTGTTCGGCGCATGCTCAACAATGGCGCTCTCGCTCGCAACAGGCGCAATGCTAACAGACGGCGGAGCCTCCTGCGTTGTTGCGGCAACATCAAGCCATTTCTGCTCATCGGAAAGGCAGTTTCGCTTTCCGCTTGAATACGGCGGACAAAGACCTCCAACAGCGCAGTGGACGGTAACGGGCGCAGGCAGTGCGGTTATTAAGCGCGTCGGAAGCGGTATAAAAATCAAAGCCGTTTCTATCGGCACAATCTGCGATATGGGCATAACCGATGCAAATAATATGGGTGCCGCCATGGCGCCTGCGGCGGAAAAAACCATATTTGAATTTTTGAGAGATACAAACACAACCGTTAACGATTATGATTTGATATTAACGGGCGATTTGGGCTACACAGGCTCTCAGCTTCTTTATGAGCTTTTTGAAAAGGAGCACAAAATCAGCCTGCGCAAAAAGCACAACGATTGCGGATTGATGATTTTTGATTTGAAGGAGCAGGATGTGAACAGCGGCGGCTCGGGATGCGGTTGCAGTGCGTCCGTGCTTTGCTCGCACATTATGAAGCGAATGAAAAAGGGAGAGCTCAAAAAGGTGCTTTTTGTTGCAACGGGTGCGCTTATGTCGCCAACAACAAGTAAGCAGGGAAGCCCTATCCCGTCGGTTGCGCACGCAGTGCTTTTGGAGGCGTAGGAATGAATTTGAAGAATAATATAAAGGTTATAGGCACCTTTCAAAATGTTGTAAACGCGCTTTACACGGTTATAACAGTTATCCGCGTTGTTGCGGTGCTTTTTCTGATTTTGCAAACTGTCGTTCTCCTTGCTTCCCCCGATAAAAGCTAACAATTGTACAATTAGGGACTGTCCCTAATTGTACAAAGTTGTAATATTACAAAATACAAATAGTACATTTGAATTGCTGTTTATGCACAAGGGTATCATTGATACCCTTGTTTTTTTAGTTATTGAAATTTTGTTAATTTTTTTGATTTTATGTAGAATTATTGTTTGCAGTATGATATAATTTAAAAAATCTATAAATCAATAGTGAAAGGGAAAAATATGAAAAAAGCATTAAAAAGATTTATTTCTATTCTTGCAATAATATCGTTGATTTTCAGCATTTGCTCAATGTTTAGCAGCTGCAATACTGATGAGGTAATTGACGATGAAGATTATGTTGATTATCAAGAAGAAAACACAGATGCCGATAATTATGATTTATCACTTACAATCGGAGATTATAACTACAATTTACCTGTAATGTGGTCTGATTTTGAAAACGATGGATGGACCTTTACAAATAGAAATGTCGGAGTCGGTGCTTCCGGCGTGAATGGCTATCATTATGATAGCATTGATAATAATATCATTTCTGTTGAGGCTGATAACGACAGTATGTACTTATCAGATATTGATTTGAATCTATGCAATTTTAAAAAGGCAACAGCTCAGTGGGAGGATTGTCAAGTTGCCGGAATGGATATAAGTCTTTCAGATTTGAATGATGTAACGCTTGTTGTAGGTGGAATCACACTTGGTTTAACTACGCAATATGAAGTCGAAGAAATGTATGGTTCTGCCGCAGAAGGAAGCAATTCCGGATACAAGTATTATTTAATGGAATACGGTAACGAAGAAAATAAAATGATAGTTTACTATGATGATACTAACGTAGTTTATAGAATAAACTTTGTTAATATTGTTTGTAATAAATTTATTGATGATAGTGAACTTGTTGAACTCGGAAGCGAATATAATGTTGTTCCTGATTATTTATCGGATGATCCGTTTGACTATCAATTTGAAATAAATGGAGATTTATATCAAATTCCTGTAACTCCGCAGGCATTTTTGGATAATGACGGATATTCTGCAAATGATGATGAGCTTGACCAAATTGTTTCATCACATTCAAATGCAACTGTTAGCATTACATACGACGGAAGAACAACATCTTTAACGGTTTGCAATTTTACAGAAAATGCAATAAAGGCGCGTAATTGTCCGATTAAAGAAATACATATGGGATATAATTGCGGCGCATTTAGAGATTTCAGAATATTTAACGGATTTACATACGGAACAGCTGAGGAGGATTTTATGGATTATATTCATAGTCTGCCGAATCAGGATTATATATATGACAATACAATTCTTTCGCCGCAATTTGATGAGGATATTAAGTGGACATATAGCTTTTCTGATTCAGACAGATTAAAGGATGTTTCTATATATACTACTTATAATTATTATAAAAATGATTTGCAAGTGAAAAATTAATAATAAACAATAAAAAGGGATAAATCCATGCGGTTGCGAACGGATTTATCCCTTTTTTATTTTAAAATGTTTCGGAGATTATGCTTCTTATTTCCTCCTCTGCCCGTGTAACCTCATAATAGAATTCCCGAGAGGAAACACGCAGGGCGCCGTTACCGAGAATTATCAGCTGTTCAAGTGCATCAGAGGTAACAACTCTGACCTTGTGCTTTTTGACCAGCTCGTGCGAAACCTTTTCAATATAGGCGTCTGCCGTTTCCGCTTCCTTTGTGTAAACAATATTAATGTTGTTTACCCTTTCAACCTCACGCATATTTCCCTTAACCTTATATGCGTCAAAAACAAGGATAACCTCGCATTTTTTGTAGCCCTGAAAGTTGCACAATATGTTTATTAAAGCGCTTCTTGCGCCGTCGATATCCGTTTGCGCAGCTTCTTTAAGGCTTTCCCACGAAAAAATAACATTGTAGCCGTCAACAAGCAGGTATTCCTTCCCCTCGTATCTCGGTGGGCGGACTCCCTTGTATTTCTTATTATCCGAGCTTTCCGTCAAATTAAAATGCCGTTGAGACGGATTTTGCGAACGGCTTTTAACAGGACCGTAGGTTTGCTCAAAAATCTCCATAAGCTCCTTGTCAAGCGCAAAAAGATTAACCTTTTTGTCCTTCGGAGCGTTGAAGGCTCTTCTTATCTGCGCTTCGTCTAATCCGCTTTTTTCAGCCGAAAGAACGCTCGGCAGGTGCATACGGCTTTTAACCTCGTTCCATTTAACATTATAGCCTGCACCGTGGGAGCAAAAAACGGAATCGCAGGGATTTTCCGTGTCTGCGTCGCAGTCATAGCCTATCTGAGCAATAACCTCCTCGGCATTGTGGCACGGCTCATAGCCCTTCAAAATACAGCTCAGCTTGCCCTGACCGCGTGTGTACTGCATAACCTCGCTTGCGTAATCACACATTTTTGAAACGGGTGCGCTTCCGCTTAAAACGGCGAAATCTCCAAGCGTTTCGGGCGGATTGAAGCTTCCCGACATACGCTGAATATCTGCCATTGCCCTGCCTATGCTTTCGCTCGGAACTTCAAGAGTGAACTCATAAACGGGTTCAAGCAAAACAGATTGCGCGCTTCTAAGCCCCTGCCTAACCGCTCTGTATGTTGCCTGCCTGAAATCGCCTCCCTCGGTGTGCTTTGGGTGCGCCTTGCCAGAGGCAAGTATTATTTCCATATCTGTTATGGGTGAGCCTGTTAAAGCTCCGATATGAGTTTTTTCGTAAAGATGAGTTAAAATCAGCCTTTGCCAGTTTTTATCAAGAACATCCTCTTTACATTCCGTTTTGAAAACAAGACCGCTGTCTCTTTTCCCCGGCTTCATCAAAAGATGAACCTCTGCATAATGGCGAAGCGGCTCAAAATGCCCGATACCCTCAACCGTGTCTGCAATTGTTTCCTTATAAATTATGCTTCCCTTTGAAAAGGATACGCTTATTCCGAATCTTTCTTTTATGAGCGATTGCAAAATTTCAAGCTGAATATTGCCCATAAGCTGAACCTGTATTTCTTTAAGCCGTGAGCTCCAAACAACCTTTAACTGCGGGTCCTCTCCTTCAAGAAGCTTCATTTTTTCAAGCACGGTATGTGCGTCCGTGTTATCCTCAATTATTAATCTGTATGTAAGAACAGGCTCTAAAACAGGCAAAACAGAGCCCTTTTCGGCACCGAGGCAGTCGCCGGGGCGAGTGAAGCTTATTCCCGTAACGGCGCAAACCGTTCCTGCGGGTGCTTCGTCGGCGGCTTTGAATTTTTCGCCCGAATAAATCCTTATTTGATTAACCTTTTCGCCGCCTGCGTTTTTGTCGCTTTGCAGTATTTCCTTAACTTTAAGCACTCCGCCCGTAACTTTAAGAAATGTTAAGCGTTGTCCCTTGTCCTCCGAGATTTTAAAAACTCTGCCCGCAAACTCATTGCTGTAATCGGGCATTTGCGTAAATTCGTTTAGGCAGTCTAAAAATTCGCTAACGCCCGTAAGCCTTAATGCAGAGCCAAACATACAGGGGAAGATTTTTCTGCTTTTTATGCAGGAGATAATATCCTTTTTATCAATAGTATTATTATCATAATATTTATTAAGCAGAGCTTCGTCGCACAGAGCGGCATTTTCAAAAAATTCATTGCTTTCGGTGCTTTCAAAATCAACAAATCCGCCCTTGAATTTTGCTTTAAGCTCGTTGAGTATGCGTTCCCTGTCTGCTCCGTCCAAATCCATTTTGTTTATAAAAATAAAGCAGGGCACATTATATTTTTTAAGAAGCTTCCAAAGCGTTTGCGTGTGGCTTTGGATACCGTCTGTTGCGCTTATAACAAGAACGGCACAGTCTAAAACCTGCAAGGTGCGCTCCGTTTCCGCCGAAAAATCAACATGCCCCGGAGTGTCAAGCAGGGTAAACTGCGTGTCCTTATAATTCAAAACCGCCTGCTTTGAAAAAATTGTTATTCCGCGGCTTCGTTCAAGTGAAAAGGTGTCTAAAAAAGAGTCTCTGCGGTCAACTCTGCCAAGCCTGTTTATGCTTCCCGATTGATAGAGCATTGCTTCGCACAGCGTTGTTTTTCCCGAATCAACATGCGCAAGCACGCCGATAACAATTTTTTTCATCCCTTCACCACCCGTTGCCTAAATATAATATAGTATATAATAGCATATTCGGTGTGAAATGTAAAACGGTGTTTTTTTATTTACAGAGCGTTGCTTTTATGATAATATATAAAGCAACGGAGGGATTTGTATGGATAAAAAGAGTGTAAAAAGCTCCAAATATAATAATATTGAGGCAATAAGATTTCTTTTTGCGGTTATCATAGTTTATTTTCATATACTGCACTCAAATATA
>JALEZT010000028.1 GCA_022772725.1 Eubacterium sp. | reverse complement strand
CGTCGGTATGGTTGGAATGAGCTTTGCTTATTCAATGCTCAATCAGGATATATGCGATGAGCTTTGCCTTATTGATATAAATAAAGAGCGCGCAAGGGGAGAGGCGGCTGATTTATCTCACGGGTTGCCGTTTGCACCAAGCAGTATGAAAATCTATGCAGGCGAATATGAGGATTGCGCCGATATGGATTTGGTTGTTATCTGCGCAGGTGCACCTCAGCTTGAAGGGGAAACGCGCCGCGACCTTCTGCAAAAGAATTATAAGGTTTTTAAAACGATAGTTAAGCCTGTTGTTGAAAGCGGCTTTAAAGGTGTTTTTCTTGTTGCAAGTAATCCTGTTGATATTATGACAAAGGTTGTGCTTGATTTGTCGGGATTTCCTCCCGAAAGGGTGCTCGGAACAGGAACAACGCTTGACACGGCGCGACTGCGTTATATGATGAGTGATTATTTTAAGCTTAATCCCCGAAATGTTCACGCCTATGTTATCGGCGAGCATGGCGATTCGGAATTTGTTGCTTGGAGCAATGCGCAAATATCCGTGTTGCCAGTCAGTCAGCTTGAAAATTATAATGAAAATATGATGAGCGTTTTGATGAAGATTGCTGTCAGCGTGCGAGATTCCGCTTATGAAATTATCAAAGCAAAAAAGGCAACATATTACGGTATCGGTATGGTGCTTTCACGATTAACGAGGGCTATATTAAATGATGAAAATTCTGTATTTACTGTTTCTGCTTACCTTAACGGACAATATGATGAAAAGAATATTTATATAGGCGTTCCTGCCGTTATTAACAGAAACGGAGTGCGTGAAATACTTGAATTATCTCTTAATTCCGAGGAAAAAAGAAAATTCAAGCATTCCGCAGATATACTAAAAGAAATGCTTTATGAAATAGGCTGTAACGAATAAAAAAGGGGGCTGATTATCAACCCCCTTTAAATGTTATTTATTGTTCTCAAGAAGATATGTTCCGCTCGCTAAAACGGCAATAGCATATTTGCCGAAATTATAATACTGATGAACATATTCCTCAAAGGTAATGTAATCGGAAACGGTAAAATTCATACCGTCGATTTTTCTAACCTTATTACCCGAAGCGCAAACATAAATATCGTTGTTATATACGGAAATATGCGTTGGGTTTTCAAAGGTTGATGCGTCCTTTCCGCCTATTCTTAAATCAACCTGCATATTTTGGCAGGTGTATCTAATCGCACAGTTTTCGGCAGGGCAGATACACCAAAAATATTTGTTATCAAGCGCAAGCGATTTAACAGGGTGGTCGTGATATTTAAAATATCCGCTCCAAGAAAGCTCGCCGTCTCTTTCAAAAATTCCCGCTTCGCCGTTCGGATAAAGAACGAGTATGCGTCTGTCATAAAGCGTTGCGGCATTGCATTGAACAAAATTAGGAATAATCTCGCTTATCTGTTTATATGAAGAGCCGAATTTTTTCAGCAGATAGGCACTTTTGGTTAAAACCTCTTTTGCTTTCTTTTCAAAATCAATAACGCTGTAAGAAACCTTGAATTGTGTTGTGTTTAATAAAGGCTTTTTTTCAACAATAATTGCTTTGTTTTCATCGTATGGAAGTAAATCAACTATTTCCTTTGAACTGATTCTAATCACTTTGTCTGTCCTCCGGTGCCGTAAGGTATCCAAGGGTCATAAGGCTATCCGTTAAATGAACATTTTCAACAAGAACCTCGGGATGAGCCATAGCAATATCGTAGTTACTGAAATTCCAAAAGCTTTTTATGCCTAAATTAATAAGTGAATCGGTAAGCTCCTTCATATCGTTTGAGGGAATACAAATAACTGCGCAAACAGGCTTATTGTCTATGCAGAAATTTTCAAGATAATCAATATTTCTAACGGGTATGCCTTTAATCATATTTCCGCAAATTGCTTCGTTTTTATCGAAAATACCTATAAGCCTGAAACCGCTGTTAACTCCGAAAATCTTGTTGCAAACGGCTTTTCCGAGGTTACCTGCACCAAGCAAAATAGTTTTGCGCTCAATGCCAACTCCGAGTATTTCGCCGATTTTTGCGTGAAGCTCGGGAACATTATATCCGTAGCCCTGCTGACCGAAGCCGCCGAAGCAGTTAAAATCGTGGCGTATCTGTGAAGCGGTAAGCCCCATTCTGTTTGCAAGCTCCTTAGAGCTTATTCTTATAATGCCATTTTCTTTAAGGCTTTGTAAAAATCGGTAATAGCGGGGAAGTCTCTTAATAACGGAAATAGAAATCTCTTCTTTTTTATCCATACCGTTTTCCTCTCTCTTTAATCAACCTTATTTCGATAATTTCGTTATTGTTTCCATAACATAATCACCGAATTCCTCACATGTGCAGCCTGTGTCTCTTCCGGTAACGGTAAGCTTCTTTTCTTCAAGCATACAAATATCAAGAGCCCTTTCAAGTGCTTCTGCCTTGTCCTGATAGCCTATGTGAGAAAGAAGCATAGCGGAAGCACGAAGCATACTGCAAGGGTCTGCATATTTTCCGCGTCCCTCTTTAATCATTCTCGGCGCAGAGCCGTGGATTGCTTCAAACATTGCATATTTTTTGCCTATGTTTGCAGAGCCTGCCGTGCCGACGCCGCCCTGAAATTCAGCCGCTTCGTCTGTAATGATATCTCCGTAAAGATTGGGAAGAACAAAAACCTTAAAGTCCTTTCTTCTCATCGGGTCGATAAGCTTTGCGGTTGTGATGTCTATATACCAGTCATCAGTAACGATTTCGGGATATTCCTCGCCGATTTTCTTTGCGGTGTTAAGGAATTTTCCGTCCGTTGTTTTAATGATATTAGCCTTAGTGATGATTGAAACCTTGCCCTTTTTGTTCTTTCTTGCGTATTCATAAGCAAGGCGGGCAATTCTGTCGCAGCCCTCCTGAGTTGCAACCGTAAAGTCAACTGCAAGGTCGTCTGTAATGTTAACTCCGTATGAGCCTACTGCGTATCCGCCCTCTGTGTTTTCACGGAAAAAGGTCCAGTCAATGCCCTCCTCGGGAACCTTAACAGGCCTCATATTTGCGAAAAGGTCAAGCTCCTTTCTCATTGCAACATTAGCCGATTCAACATTCGGCCAGCCGTCGCCCTGACGGGGAGTTGTTGTCGGTCCTTTAAGAATAACATTGCATGCCTTTAACTCTTCAAGAACATCATCGGGAATTGCTTTAAGGCAGGCGGCTCTGTTTTCAATTGTAAGACCGTCTATTTCCTTAAAGGTAACCTTTCCCGAGGCAACCTCGTCTTTAAGAAGAAAAGCAAGAACTCTTTCGCTTTCCTTTGTTATAATCGGACCAATGCCGTCTCCGCCGCAGATACCGATAACGATTGTGTCAAGCTTTGAGTAATCAACAAAATCCTTATCCTCTTTAATCCTTTTGGCTCTTGCAAGCTGACCCTCCAGTAGTGCACGGAATTTTTCAACTGCTTCGTCTATTGCAAGCTGTTC
>JALEZT010000196.1 GCA_022772725.1 Eubacterium sp. | reverse complement strand
TATAAGTTTGAATATCACTGTCATAGATATATTCTACATTAAAGCCCTGCCATAAATCAACATTAAAATAAGGGCTTGTTGAAATATTTATATTTTTATCGGGAAATTCAATACTGTGAACACCCGAATAATTAAGTGCGCCGAACCTTTGTGCAAGGCTTGCCGAATACAGATTTGCATTTTGAACGGCAACAAGAATTAGGCTTAACGAATTTGAGGCTATTATATTTTGTGCCGTGTAATACTGATTATATTCCCTGCAACCGAAAACTGCGCAGTATTCCCTGCTATAAACAATAACGCAGGTTGAATATCTTCCCGAAACGGTTCTTACAAATGTTTTATTATAATCAAGCAAGTTTGCAGTCAATACCGAAAATGCGAAAACAATCGCAGACGCAATTGCACATATTCTGACGGTATTTTTCTTTTTATTTAGAAAGCCTACTGCAAAAATTATGAAAACACCTGCAATTGCAAGGGCATAAACGGGACTGTCTATATTTACGCAGGAATACCTGAAATCTGCAAAGAAATCTGCACAGTCAAGCATTATCTGCGTTACGCACCTTATGACAAACACAAGCGCAGGAGAAATGAAGCCGACGCCGTTAAGAAAAACAAAAAGCAGACCGAAAACAAGAAGCACCTGTGTCAGCGGAATTGCAATAAGATTTATAATGAAAACAACAGTGCTGACCGCACCGAACATTAAATACATAACGGGAAAGGTTGTTATATAAACACAAGCCGTTGAAAGCAAAATATCCGTAAAATATCGCAAATATTTATTTTTAACATAGAAAAGCCGCGCAAGGCGTGGTCTTATTGCGCAAAGGCCAATAACTGCCGTAAAGGTAAGCAATGCGCCTGCATCTGTTACGGCAAAGGGGTTTAGGCAAACAAGAAACGCCGCAAAGCCGAGTGAATTTAACCCGTCGCTTTTCTTTTTGAAAAGACTGCCTATAATCAAAACAAGCATCATAATGCCTGCTCTCATCATTGATTTTGAAAAGCCCGAAAGCGCAATATAAAATAGAATAACAAAGGAGGTTATAACAGAAATAGGAATATTGGGCATACGAAGCCTTTTGAGCAGAAAAACCAAAAAGGCAGTTAAGATTGATAGGTGCAAGCCGGAAACGGCTGTTAAATGCGTTATACCGCAGGACTTGAAATTATAATAAGCCTTTGTGCTTAAATAGCATTTATCGCCTGTTAAAACCGCAAGTGCAAGCGCACCGTTATCTCCGCCGATTTTGCTTTTAAAGATTTCTCTTAAATGCTCTCTGAACAATAAAACATATTTATTAACGCTGAAAACCCCGCCCTTTGAGGCTCCCGTGCTTCTTAAAGTGCCTTTAAGAAAAATTCCGTCGTCATAGCTTCCATAGGATTCAAAGCCGTTTTTCGCAAACGAATAGAAGGATATTTCGGCGTCAAATGCTTCGTAATAATCATAATCAAGCGGCTCCTCGCAATAAACGGTCAGCTTAATATTTTGAGGAGATGACGGCGAGCTTATGCTTTTCGTTTTAACGGTATACGAATAGCTTTCTCCCGAGGTGTGCTCTTCAAGGTCAACAATATAAACCTCTGCTTCAAGAGTTTCTCCGCTCAACTCAATTTGAGGAAGATATGAAAAATAATAATGAACGCAGAAAACAAATGATGCGCCTGCTATTGAAGCAAGGCAGATTAACACGGGAAGCATTTTTCTTGTTTTCCTAAACGAAATCAAAAACAGAAAACCAGCACCTGCAAGGCAAATGCCCGCAAGCGCTGATTTAATTCCCGTTAAATTTATTACTATCAGAGTTAATGCAAAGGAAAATCCTATATTAGCAAAAATTCTTTTCATAGCTTATTATTTTTCTGCTTTAACAGGCTCTATAACAAAGCTATAACTCTGCTTTACGCCCTTTTTCATTATATAAGGCTCTCTAACAAACGCCTGACCGGGCAAGTCTCCGCCGACACCGAGTTGAAGATGGTCTATATTAAGAGCAGTTATATCCTTGTTATATGGTATTTCGTGAACATGCTTTGTTTTGGCAAGCTGCTCAATTGTGTAATGATGGGCGCTGAAATTGAACGGCTCGCTGAAATGAGAGGTAATCTTGAAGCCGTTGCCCGCCTTGTCTGTTATCGTAAGATAACGAACATCTGCTCTGTTTGAGCTTTCCTGCGGACGCATATAGCGGTGTTCCAGAGCCGTTACAGTTGATTTATAGGTGCTTATTTTTGCGCCTGTTTTACGGTCGCAATATGTTGCCTGAGGACCTCTGCCGTACCAGTTAACATATTCCATTTTTCCGTCAAGCGTCATACGCGCGCCGAACTTAACCATTTTAGCGGTTGGAACTGCACTGTAATAAACATAAATGCGTCTGTCCGGATAAATCTTATATGTTGAAACAGAGTCTTTAAGAAGCGGAGTGCTCCAAGCAATATGCACCTCAACGCAGTTATCCTCGCCTGCCGTTACAACCGTTTTAACCGCCTTTGCCTTATGGCTTGCAGTCCTCCATCTGTAATACGGATGAAGCGGAATTGTTTGCGGAACGAAATTAAAAGAATCAATATCGTTATCGGTTAACGCGCGGAAATAATACGGTTCAAGAGGTGCTTTGAGCTTTTCTCTGCCGTCCATTGAAATGCTTGTTATTCTTCCGTTATCAATCTTAACCGAGAATGCGTCTCCCATTATCTCAACCTTATTGCCCTTTGTTGAGTAATTAAGGTCGCCCTCTGCCTTCGGAGCAGTCGGCTGAGGCATAGGATTAAGGATAAACTGATCCCACGCAATTTCGTAATTTGATTTAAGACCGAGAGTTTTCTTTTTGGTATAGAATGAAATTGTTAAAACAACCTCACGGTCATCCGGGAAGGAATTAATATCATAGGGAATTGTTATGTAGGTTTCCGAAAGAGGCTCACATTCAAATTTATCAAGCTCGCCCGAAGCGATTATTTCGCCCTCTGCCTCAACCTGCCATCTGCAAACAAACGAGGAAATATCGGTAAAGAGGAATTTATTCTTAACCTTATATGTACCTTTGTTAATATCAAATGCCTCTGTTTTAATTTCGGCATAAACCTTTTTAACCTCATAAATTTGAGGATGAACAGTTCTGTCTGCCGCAATAATACCGTTTGCGCAGAAATATGTGTTTGAGCCTGCAAGAGCGGTTGTGTTTGGAATATCAATTGCAGGGCGCGGCTCATCCTTGCAGAAATCGTCGCCGTAAAGCCACATATCCTTGCCGTCCTCGCTGACCTTATGGATTGTTTGGTCAACAAAATCCCAGATAAAGCCGCCGCACATATTATCGTATTTTTCAAAATCATCCATATATTCCTGGAAATTTCCGAGGGAATTTTCCATTGAATGAGCATATTCGCAAAGGAGAATAGGCTTACCCTCATACATTTCGGGCTTAATCGGCTTACTGTCTGCCGCAAGCTGATTTGCAATATTATCGTAAAGAGTGATTTTAATTTCTTCCTTGTTGCCGAGCTTTTGCATAATATCGGCGGTTGGATACATTCTTGAAATAACGTCGATCTTTGTTAAATCAAAGTCGCCTTCATATTGGAACTGCCTTGTGTTATCAAGCTCGAGAGCGGCTTCCTTCATTTTTGCAAAGTTTGAACCGTCGCCTGCTTCGTTGCCGAGGCTCCACATAAAGATACAGGGATTATTTCTGTCTCTCAAAACCATACGCTGCATACGGTCAACAACAGCTTCGGTCCACATAGGATTGCTTCCCGGAACGCCCTTGCGCCTTACTCCGTGGGATTCAACCTCACATTCGTCCATAACATAAAAGCCGTATTTATTGCACATTTCATAAAAATACGGGTCGTCGGGATAATGGGAGGTTCTTATGGAGTTGATATTATTCTGCTTCATAATATCAAGGTCCTGCGTATATCTTTCCTTTGGAACTGCCCAGCCGTGATCGGGGTCAAAATCGTGGCGGTTAACACCCCTAACCATAAGCGGCATTCCGTTGAAATAAATCTTTTCTCCCTTTATTTCAACCTGCTTAAAGCCAACCTTATATGTTTTAACGGCATAAAGCGTTTTACCCATACTTAATTTGATAACAAGTGTGTAAAGATTAGGATGCTCGGCAGACCATTTCTTTGGGTTTTTAACCTCTGTTTTTAAGGAAAGAACGGTTTTGTTAAAGGATAATTTATCCGATACCGTTGCGAGCTCAATTTCCCTGCCCGTGTCGGAAATAAGATAAGCCTCTGCCGTTACCTTGCCCTTTTTTCCGCAGTAGTTATTAACATAAATATCGAGCATAACCTCTGCGTTTTTATAGAAATTATCAAACTGTGTTCTGAAAAAGAAATCTCTTAAACAAACGGGGCTTTCTGCAAAAAGATAAACCTCTCTGTAAATTCCGCAAAGCCACCACATATCCTGATCTTCAAGATATGTTCCGTCGGAATATCTGAAAACCTTTGCGCAAACCGTGTTTTCCTCGCCGTACTTAATATATTTGGTTATATTAAATTCGTGAGGAGTCATTGAACCCTGACTGTATCCAACGAATACGCCGTTAACATAAACCTCAAGAGCCGCCTTTGCCGCGCCGAAATGGATAAATATTTCTCTGCCCTGCCAATCGTCGCTGAGAGTAAAGGCTCTGCGGTAAAAGCCGATTTCTTGGAGCTTATGGTTGATTTTAGGTATTTCGCGCTTATTTCTGCTTATTGCCTTTGGGAAGGTGCTTGCATAATAATAAGGAACGGAATAGCCCTCCGTTTGCCAAACAGACGGAACATTTATTTCTCCCCATTCGGAATCGTTAAAATCGGTTTTTTCGAAATTCTGCGGCTGATTTTCAAGACCGAGCTGCCAATAGAATTTCCACTTTCCGTTTAGGGTTTGCTTATATTTGCTTTCCTCCCCGGAAAGAGCAGACTCAACATCATCATAAGGCATGGCGATAACATGGCCGTCCTCCTTATTGATTTTGATAACCTGCGGATTTTCCCATAACTGCTTTTCCATAATTTTTTACCTCAAAGTATTTATATATGATAAATATATAATAATATATAATAAAATAAAAGTCAACAATGCGGTTTTTTATAGACAAAGAGGAGCATAATGTGTTATAATTATAGCATTAAGACAGAAAACACGGAGGAAGCTATGATAGTCAGAGTTGATGAAAGCAATCTTGAAGAATATGAGAATTTCATAAAGCGCCACCCGAAAGGGCTTTTTCAGCACTCTTCAAAATGGGCAAAGGTTAAATCGGCTTGGAAATGGGAAGCGATAATGCTTAAAGACGAAAGCGGAGAAATTAAGGGCTCTGCCGCCGTTCTTATAAGATTTATTCCCGTTATTAAATATTCGCTTTTTTATGTTTGCAGAGGCTTTACGGCTGACGAAAACGATTTTGAAGCGTTTGACGCTTTGTTTGACGGTCTTCTTGATCTCGCTAAGGAATATAAGGCATACTGCATTAAGATCGACCCCGAAATAGTTATTGAAAATCAGGAATACAAAAAGCATCTTATTGAAAAGGGCTTCACGGAATTAAACCCCGGCTGTATGGATTTTGAAAATGTTCAGCCGAGATTTGTTTACTGCTTTGATTATAACGGTCTTTCCGAGGACGAGCTTATGCTGACCTTTAAGCCCGATTACAGAAACAGAATAAGAAAGGCTGCAAAAAAGGGCGTTGAAATTAAAATTTGCGGTGTTGAAGCGCTTGACGATTTCGTTAGAATTATGCACGAAACGGGAGAACGGGACGGCTTTTCAACAAGGCCGAAATGGTATTTTGAAAAAATTCTTAACTGTATGGGCGAGGACGCAAGGCTTTATATGGCTTATTATGAGGGACAGGCTATTGCCGGAACGCTTGCGGTTCGTTGGGGTAAAAATGTTATGAAATATCAATACGGTGCCTCCTCAAACGCACACAGAAATGTTTATCCAAACTATGCGCTTCAATGGGCAATGATTAAATGGGGACTTGACTGCGGCTGTGCCGTTTACGATTTCGGCGGTATCAGCGGAGACTGCCAAAATCCCGACAATCCGCATTACGGACTGTGGCGTTTCAAGCACGGCTTCGGCGGATATATGAAGGAATTTATCGGCGAATTTGATTATGTTATCAATAAGCCGGTTTACAAACTATATAATTTAGCTATGGAGATTAAAAAGAAACTGTAATGAGCAGATATGTTATTGACAGGCAAAAGCTATTAGAGAATATTGAAATAATAAAAAAGAAAGCAGGAGTTCCGATTATAGCGGTTGTTAAGGGCAACGGCTACGGCTTCGGAATTAAGGAGTTTACCTCTGTTTTAAAGGAAAGCGGAATAAAGAGCTTTGCCGTTACGGAGGTTACGGATATTCCCGTTTTAAAGGAAATACTTGACGATGAGGAAATACTTGTTTTGCGCTCAACCTGCATTGAGAGCGAGGCAAGAATTATTGCCGAAAACGGTTGTGTTGCAACGATAGGCTCAACTCTTGCCTGCGAGGTTATGAACAAGGCCTCGGCAGAGCTCGGCGTTAAAACCAAATGCCATTTGAAGATTGACACGGGTATGGGCAGATACGGCTTTATGCCGAGTGAAATTTCAAAGGCCATTGATTGCTATAAGGCAGAAAATCTTGAATTTACGGGAATTTACACTCATTTTTCAAGTGCGTTCAGAAATGAGCCGTTAACGAAGGCACAGCTTGTTTTGTTCAAGGACTGCATTGCGCATATTGAAAAGGCAGGATGTAAAACGGGAACTGCACATTGCGCCAACTCCCCTGCTCTTTTAAATGTTGAGGATGTTTGCCTTGACAGTGTTCGCCTCGGCTCCGCCTTTACGGGCAGAGTTATAACAAAGAGCAAAACGGAGCTTAACAGATTAGGAAGTCTTGAAGCAGAGGTTATTGACATTAAAACAGTTCCTGCCGGATATTCCGTTGGCTATAACGGCACCTATAAAACTAAAAGAGAAACTAAAATTGCGATTGTTCCTATCGGCCATTATGACGGCTTCGGACTGACAAAGGAAAAGGAGCTTATTGATTTCAGATATGTTTTATCTGTTTTTAAGCAATTTCTAAAAAGAAAGCAAATGTATGTTAGGATTAACGGCAGAATGTTTCATGTTATAGGCGGTATAGGCTTATCGCACACAGCGGTTGACATAACGGGTGCCGACATAAAATGCGGAGATATTGCAAGCGTTGATATTTCTCCGCTTATGGTTAATCCGAGAATTGAAAGAGTTTACAAATAAAAAAACCAAGCGGACTGATTTCAGCCCGCTTTAATTCTATTTAAACATTTTTATTATTCGTTTTTCAAATTTTCTTTCATAAACTATTTTGAAATATTTCAGCGCAATTTCATAGAAAATGAAAACTATGTTCATCAAAACGGCAAACATAACTATCATACTGACAGAGAAAACGCCGTCATCAAAAAACGGGATACCGAGAATATAAACGCAGATAATTTCCGTCAGCGCAATACAGGCATTAAAAATTAAAAGCTTTAAAATCGCCGAAAGAAATTTAGGTTTAACCTTATCCAGATACTGCTTAATTATGGGATAATAGCCGAAGAAAAGTGTGTATATAACCGCGGATTCCTTTTGAGAAACGAGTATTAATGATAAGAACGCAGACGCAAAATAAACGCAAAAGGCAGATTTTGCGCCGAAGGTTTTGCAAATCATAAGCATTAAAAAGCCGAGCACGAGCGGAGCAACATAGGTTAGCGAATAAAAAAATCCGCAAACAAACATAAGCACAACCGACAACGCAGTTGACAGTCCGCACACTGCAATTTTAACTGAATTTTTCATACCCTAACCTCTTTGGTATTTAATATCCTATTTAACATTATAGCACAAATTTTGCAAAAATTATGAATTAATCGTTAAATATCGATAACCGTCAAATTTTCTTATTTACTTTTTAAGCGTAATTATATATAATAAATAAGGTTAAATAATTTTTTTACAGAGGTGTAAAAAATGGTAAAGAGAATAAGCTTAATTCTTTTATGTTTGGTATTTGTTACAACCTGCTTTGCCGCCTGCTCAAAAAAGGAAGCAAGCGATGAAGAGGAATCAAAAGGTCTTGAAGGAGTTGCCGAGGAATACGGCTTT
>JALEZT010000158.1 GCA_022772725.1 Eubacterium sp. | reverse complement strand
AATGTTTCATCAACGCTCAACTATTTAACCCTGCGTCATCATGCTAATCTAAGAGCGGCCGGAAGCATATCATGCTCGCAGGCGGATATAGGCTCCTGCTCAACAGTTTACAGCGGCAAGGATTTCACAGCATTTTTGAGCACAATGAAAATCCGCGATAACTGCACAATATCCGTTGGCGGAAACGGCGGAGGAAATCTTAATGCTTTGGGCTATATTGAAATAGGAAAGCACGAGGATGAGCAGTATAAGTACAACTCTTGGGAGCAGAACAGACTACACTCCTCAAACATTGATTATGAAATACCTGATGACGGTACGACCGGTGAGGGCAGCGAGGAAACTCCTTCGGGAGATGACAGTGTTCTTAACACTAAGATAACCTGCCCGTGCTGCGGCACGCAGGGAACTATCGCAGGCGGTCAGTTCACAACTGCAACAACAAACGGCGTAAGAACCTACACCTGCGTTGGTTGTCAAAATAAGGGCTGTGCTGACTGCGCAGATAATAACTACACCTTTGATGATACTGCAGATGCGTTTGAGGGCGATAGTGCTCTCGGAAGCACCGTTCATGTTAACGGAACAATCAATTCCGTAACAGGCTATCTCAAGCTCTTTGCAAACACAAAGGCTTATGCAACGAAGAGCATAAGAAGTTTTAGGTATATCACTCTTCGCCACCACGCAGGCCTTTATGTAACAACAAATAATCCGGCTTCAACAGGCATCATTTATGATTATGATGATCAAAACAGATTGCTTGATATAGATGGAAATGTTGTAACTAATTTCTATGTTGACACAGATATTAACTCTGCCGAATACGGAAATGTATATTTCTATCCGGCAAATGTAACTCTGTCAGACGGTTCAACAAAGGCAGTAAGGCTTTACGGCTTTGCGGTTGAGGCTGATTACAGTGAATCCTTCACTCCTGATGAAACTCAGGGAAGAATTTATCAAAATCTTCTCTATTATTATGAGGACGGAGAAAAGGTTTATCACAGTGAAACATACGAGATTAATGTTGACGGAGAGGTTAAAGAGGCTACCGATTATTACGGAATAAGCGGCTCAGAGGTTGTTCTCGGTGCAGGCGATGAATATGTCGGCACAACGGTAAATTCAAGCATAATCAGACTTATAGTAACAGAGGGCTCCGTAACCTCTTACGGTCCTCTTTCGGTTAACACCTATGCTCAGCTTTATTCAAGCGGAGATGTTAAGTCTTACGGAAAAACCTATATAGGCGACTGTGCAATAGTATATGCAAAGGGCGATTATGTCTGCACAAAGGTTATCTCACTTTCGGCTCTTATTCAGGGCGATAGCGTTTGCGGCTTTGAAATGAAGCACGGTCATCTCTATTCAGGCGGCAATGTAAGGCTTTACACCTGCAGCGAAATAGAGGGCGGAACGATAGATGCCGTTGGAAATATTACCTTCAACAGTATTTATACAAATTACGATTATGAAGGAGAAAACAGATATACAGATGTAACAGATGTTGATTTGTTTATCTGCTCCGAAAACGGCAACATTGATTTCAACTGTATTTACAGCTCAACAGGCGGTATAACTTACGCTCCTAACGGAACAATATCTGCCGACGGAGTTTATTTCGAGCACAGCGGTTCGTTTATAGCAGGCGATAATAATATAAACGCCTTCTATATCAACCTCCACAGGCTTGACAATTTGTCAACAGTTGATTTAAAATGGGTAACGCCCGGCAAGGTTTATCTTTGCGAAAATGAAGATTAATTAAAAGGTCGGCAGGCGCATTAACGCGTCTGCCGATATTTCAAGGAACGCTTATGAAAAGATTTTTTACAGACCTATATATTACTCTGCGTGATTTTTTTACAAATCTAAAAGATAAAAACAACAAAAAAATACTAATTATCGTTTGCGCGGTTATCGCAGTTATTCTTGCGGCGGTTATTTCAATAACGGCGATTGTTAAGGAAAGAAGCAAAATTATATATAAGCCCGAGGAGGCGTCTTATCAGTATGCCCTGGAAATTGCAGAGTATAATTATTATTCTGCTCTTTCAAAAACAGTGTTAGAGAACAAGGGCGTTGACAAATATGTTGAAAAGCGTTATCTCAAAGAATATGACGGTGGCTCCGCCGATTCGGATGAGGATATATCGGCAATCGCGGATATGACGGATGTTATGGCCTCAGAGCTTGAAGTATATGTTGCCGTAAACGGTATGCAGGATTTTGACGGCTTTTTCAGCTGGTTTTTTGCTGATACTGCAAAAAAGGTTGAAACTTATTCCGATGTTAAAGAGGTTAAGCGCGATACTCTTATGCAGATTTTGCAGGGAAGCTTAAATCAGTATGCCGAAAGCGTTAATCAAAGGCAAAAGGAAGAATTTACGCAGGACGGCAGGTATGAATTTGAGGTTGTTCTTGTTGAAGACAGGGAATTCACGGCAGAGGAAACCGCTTTGTATATAGAAAATAAAAGCGAAAAGGCACAGGAAATTTTAGAAAGCTGCTCCGTTAAGCCGGCTAAAATCAAAGGCGTTCGTAAATTTGTTTATTCGGTAACTGTAAACGGCGCGCAGATAAACACGGTTAATGTTTATATGATAAAATCAGGCTCAAAGTGGCTTGTTGATAACACCGCGCTTGTTTATTAAATCTCAAAATAAAAAAGCAGGTATTGAAGCTTTCTTCAATACCTGCTTTACTTTTTGCCTTATTTTTTCTCCTCGTGATATTCCTTTTCGGTGTTGACATTCCATATAGCCGATTTATCGTGCTTGTTGTTAATAATTGCGTCTGCCGCCTCAAATGCCGTTGCCATTGAATGGTCCATATTATTATAGCGATGCTGACCGTTTCTGCCTATGCAGTAAAGGTTGTCTATATTATTAATATAGTCAATAACGCAGTCAATCTGATTATATGTGTCAAAATAAGCAGGGTATGCCTTTTGAACTCTTTCTCTGTGGCTGTCCAAAACCTCTGCCTTATCCTTAATAATTCCCATTGAAATAAGCTCGTTAACTGCAAAATCAACACATTCCTCGTCGCTCATATTCCAAAAGCTGTCGTTTTCCTCGCAAAAATATTCAAGCCCTATCCAAACAGTGTTAACAGGGTCTTTAACAAGATAAGGCGACCAGTTGTTGAAAATTTGAATTCTGCCAAGTTTAACTCCACCCTCCTGAACATATATCCAGCAGTCGGGAATTATATTGGAAATCGTTTTAATTTTTGTTTTGTTTTTCAGTTGAAGCTTATTAACAAGCAGACCGACGGTAACGAAATCGCGGTAGGGAAGCCCCTTCGCAACCTCTAAAACCTTTTGCGGAACATCAAAATCCATTGCCTCAACAAGCTCTTTAAGAGGCATAGAGGATAAAACAATATCCGCCTTTGCAGTTTTTTCTTCTCCGTTTTGAGTGTATGCTACGCCGCTGATTTTTCCGTTTTCCATTTGAAGCCCCGTAACGCAGGCGTTCATCTTGATTTCACAGCCGCTTTCCTGCAATTCGTTTGCAACCTTTTCCCAAAGCTGACCGGGGCCGAATTTCGGATAATAAAAGCTATCAATCAGCGAGGTTTCATTGCTCTTTTTCTTTCCGGGCAAAATTTGCGCAAGCAAATCGGAAATCAAAACCTTGATTGAAAGCCCTTTAACTCTTTGCGCTCCCCAGTCTGCCGAAATCTGCGAGGGGTGTCTGCCCCAAAGCTTTTCCGTGTAGCCCTCAAAAAACATTGAGTAAAGCACCTTGCCGAAGCGGTTTATGTAAAAGCTTTCAAGGTTTGTTTCTTCCCGCTTTTTGCAAAGCGAAGCAAAGTAGCTGAAAACAGCCTTAACAGTTCTGTTGAAGCCCATATTAATAAAGGTTTGCGGCTTCATTGAAATGGGGTAATCAAAGAATTTTTTAAGATAATAAATTCTTGAAACCCTGTTTCTCATCAGGAAAACCTCGTCCTGCTTTTCGGGGTCTGCTCCGCCTTTGGGAA
>JALEZT010000138.1 GCA_022772725.1 Eubacterium sp. | reverse complement strand
GCAGAATGTGTCTCTGTTATCCTTATTATAAGTGATTGTAGCATAAAGAAGGTTTCCGTCTTTGTCTGCATACTGCTTATAGTTTTTAACGCCCGTAGCCTTGTTTGCCTGGATGTCTGCATAAGAAGCAATAACATGAGGACGGGTGTCGGAATAACCGTAATCTACATTACCGTCTCCGTCTTCATCAATACCGTTTGCACCGCCGTTAGCAGCGGAAATCCAAGTGTCGTTATGTGCATAGTAATAATCAAGCGATCTGTAATCGATGATATCACCGTTCTGGTTTACAGGAACAACGGCATTATCAGCAGCAGTTGATTTATCACCAACATAAGCGAACATTGTGTAAACGCCGCCCTTGTTCCAGCTCTTACAGTCGGCACGCATTGTTACCTTATCGAAGGTGCCTGCGTCATTACTGTCAAGAATAATCTTTGCAGGATAAAGAATGCTTAACTGTTTGCTTGCGCCGAAGGAGCCTGTTGTTCTTGTTGCAACAACATCGGTAAGACCTGCTACGGTGTATTTGAACTCTCGAACGTTATCTTTGAAATCACCCGATTGAACTTCATAAGCTTTATCAAACCAGCTTAATCCGCCGCTTGAACGGGTATATGTAGTACCGAACCAGTCTGCCTCGTTAGTTACATAAAGATAAGCCTTTGCGGTTTGATTACGGAAGCTTGCAAGAGCATTTCCGTTTGCGTCTGTAATAACATTGCCGTTTGAATCAACAATATCATAGGTTACAGTTACAGTTTTAACACCTGCTGATGAAACAGAGCCGTTAACACCGAAGTAAAGTGTTTTACCACCCTGGATAGGAGCGGAGGTTGTTTTGCCGAAGGAGCCGTCGCTATTTTTCTTATAAACATTATCTGTAAGAGAAATATTCATTTTTGAATCATCGCAAGCAATGCTCTTAACATCTACAAAGTAACGGGAAAGCTGCTTAACCTGTCCGTTTTCAATATAGTTTCTGTTAAGACCGAGTGATTCGTTTGAAACAGCAAGATAGGTCATACCTGTAAGCTGCTGTGTTCCGATATTAAATGCATTGATATACGGAGTTGTGAACGAAGCCTCGGGAGCTGCATAGCTGTGCTGAGCAAGCTGCGGAACAAAGCTTGGAATGAAGCTGTTTACAGCTTTAATAAGGTATGCAATACCGGGAAGAACGGTATCTGTTGTTGATCTTGATGTGCCTGTGTAAAGAACACCTGCACGACCGTTTTCTGCAATTCTTGCAATAAGAACTGCAAGGATACCGCCGTTAGTATAATAGCCTGTGCAAGCTGATGACGGAGCAATCGAACCGCTTGAAAGAGTGCCGTTCTGAACTAAATCTGTAAACGGTCTGTATCCTGTATTATTAGGAATAAGGAGTCCCCAAGGATCGCCTGAATCACGAGGACCAATGATTGTGTTGAAGATATCCTGTAAGAAATCATAAACAACATTAATCATAGCCTGTGATGTAACAGGAGCAGACTGAATGAATAAGTAAACAATATTTGAGAATATTGCGCTTACACCCTGCTTGCTGCGACCGTACTGGGTTGTGTTAACATCAGCAATGTTAACAATACCGTTAACGATAGTTTTCATAATAAGGTCTTCGGACTTAACATTGCCTTCGCCGTCTTTAAGAAGAGAAGGAATTGCCGGGAATGCCTTATTTACAACAATATCAATGTTTTCCCAAAGAGTATGAGAAAGATTAATAGCACTTCCGTAAGGATCGGAGGATGCTTCGGCTGTTGAGCAGCCGTAATTTGTAAGGCCGAGAAGCTGAGCGATCTGCATATTGTCTGCATAGTAGCAAACAACCTTGTTAAGCATATCGTACAATGTGGTTGATGAATCGTTGAGAGCACCGTTTGTGGTACCGCCCTGAACGAATACGCTCCACTGAGAGCCGTCTGCTTCCATAAGCGGAACTAAATTCTGCATTACATAAGCAACAGCATCACGAGCCATATACTGATATTTAGTAATATCTGTGTCAATATAACCGTCTGCGCCAACCGGAGCTAAGAATGAATAATCATTATCCGGAAGAACATATTTAAGATATTCTTCAAGGCAAACATAGATTATACCGTCTACATCATCGCACTTGTCCCAAGTTTCCTGATGAATCTGCTTTGCCATACCGATTTGATTAAGAAGCATCTTAATAAGCGGAAGGATAGCTGATTCAATGTTGCTTTCTGTAAGAACAGCATCAGCGCCGTTTGCTGCATAGAAATCAGCAAGGATAGCTGCGCTTGAAGAATCTGCAACGAACTTAATAAGATTAAGTGCTGACTGAACAAATTCTGTTACGATACCGTCAACATCCTGAGTTGCCGAAGCAGGAGCCCAGTTATTGAAGGTTGGGAACAGATATGAAAGAATAGATTTAACAAGGCCGTAAACATTATTGGCAACAGAACCGTTCTCGGGAATTACCGAGAAATCATAGATGTTCTTAAATCCGCCGAAATATGTATCTTTAATATTAAGGTTAAGAACACCGGTCTGGATGCCCCATGTTGCAGCAATCGGGCTGTATAATACCTTATTAAAGAGGTTTACAGGATCGATTTCTGTTTCATTTCTTCCTTCGTTAAGCTCTGTAAAGAGCTGCTGCATAATTGCCTTAACTTCAGCTGCTGTGCAGGTTGCGGTAAACTGATTGGTAATAGCATCTCTTGTTCCGAGACCCGGGAAGCGCTGAACCTCAACGCCGTCTACCGTTTCCTTAATTCCGTCAAGGTAAGAAGCAATTGTATTGATATCAGCAGCAATCCAAGCATCGAGCTTTTCAGTTGTCCAATAAGAGTCTATTTGAGACTGCGTTGTGGGAGCAACGAAAAGTGATTTGCCGTTTGCATCAACTCCTGCCAAACCTGTTGTGTATTTATAATACATCTTAGTGAAATCTGTTACGAAGCTGTGTGCAACGCTGATTGTTCCGATAAGCGGAACAAGAGTGTGCTTATAAATCGGCTGGAATGCATCATAGAACTGCTCGTAAGCAGTTTTGCTGAGATCAAGAGAAAAATAATCTTCGTGTGAGCTGTCATTGCTGAACATATAATATTCATCAAGACCGATAAGGGTGTAAAGAACACCGTTGTTAATGGCATCTGCTGCCCACTGCTCGAACGAAAGAGCGTTTCCGTTGGAATCCTTGAAATAATAAGTTGATGTTGAAGTATCAAGATTATTATTTACATTATCCCTTTGAAGGTCATCGGCAACCTTCGATTTGAGCATATATGCAACAATGTTGTTTGCAAGGTTTTTCTCGTAGCCGGCAGGCATTCCGAGAGCATTGCCGAGAACCTCATAAATTGTACCGCCGATAGCCTTTTTAACAATACCGTCAAGAGTACCACCCAGTGAGAAGTTACCGTTTATGAACTGCTGAATAACTGTTCCGCCGGCCTTAACATTTGAAGAATTGTTTTTTGACTTAGCGGAGTCATTTGTGTTCATATAGATAATGTTTGCTATACCTCTGATGATCTCCTTTGAGGTGCTGTTTTCACGGGTCATTACATCGCCGTCGCCGCCGGTGTTAGCATAGCCCTTTAAGCAACCGCCAAGGTTAATATTCTTAGCATCGCCGCCGAGAACCATCTTAACCGTGGTGTTGTTTAAAAGCTTACGAACGCTGTTCACCGTGCTGAGAGCACCGTTGATACTTGTGAGGTCATAATTGATTGTTGCTACATAAACGTTCATTGAGCCCTTGATTGTTGAGCACTTTTCGGCAAGAATACCGTCTACCCAGTCAAGAAGAGCAGTTAAGGTTTGCTCATCAGTTGTTTCAACCCAACCGAGGAAGTTGCTTTTAAGATAATTATCGGTGTATTCCGAATCAGCAGACATACCTGCGGCATAGGCGCTGAGAGCACCTGTAAAGCAAGAGAGAGCCATTAATACAGCAAGAAGAAGCGAAAGCAATTTCTTGCTGAATGATTTTGACTTAAACATAATTCATTTCACCTCTCTGTTTTTTTGTAAGTCTTTTGCTAATGCGCACTTGGCTTATAGCTTAAATCAGCGTCTGCACCCGCTCTCTGACCCGTAGGCAATCTACTCAAAGCAAGCTGCCGTTTGGCAGCAGACACATACAGTATTAAGATATAATATGCGCAAATTACGCACTTTCATTAAAACACAAAGGGGGCTAAAAGTCAATATTAACAATTCCGAAATATTTTTTTCAGCGTTTTTGCTGATTTTCAGGCGCTTCTTTTGTGCAAAATTTACATAAAACGGGCAAAAATCGGTGATTTGAATGTTTACAAAAAATTTACAATTTGGTTGAAAAAATAAAGCTTATCTCCTTTACGCTTTGTAAATTTCGTTAAGTATTTGCACTTTACATAACAACATATAGTATATTTGTGTTTTGGCACAACATTTTGTGCGGGTGTGTGTAAAGCGTTTTTCTTTACGGAATTGTTTTCTCTTTTTTTGAGCTTCATTCGGCTTTCGGCTTTTTGATGAAAATTGTTTAAATTCGGCGAAGGACACTTTTGTTCACAATTTGTTAAAAATTCAAAAAAAGGTATTGACTTGCGCTAATATATTTGGTATAAATATATTGTATTGTTCGTGCGCGTGGATATATTGCGCTCTTTTTCGGGAAATTTGTTAACAATTTGTTAACGAGTATTTCCGCCAAACCGCAATATCCTGTGCTGCAAATTCGGCGTAACCCAAAATAACGCCTAAATCATAATAAGAAGGAGAGATGATTATGAAAACGAGCAAACGATTACTCAGCTTTATTTTAGCTGTGGTAATGGCGCTGACTGCATGCTCGGTTGGATTTACTGCACTTGCCAATGAAGTTAATCCTCAGAGCGAATCTGTTTTCAGTGCCGAAAATGCAGACGCTCAGGGCTCTATTGACGCCCTTAACGGTCTGATAAACGACTATCTTCCCGTAATTCTTGAACTTATCGGCGAAGATAAGCTTGCATCGGCAGGCATTAATCTTGATGCGATTAAGTCGGCTTCTTATGATGACGATGAAATCAAATCGGATTCATTCTATGCTTTGATGGGCCAGCTTTCACCCGTTTTATACGGCTTGTTAGGCGGCGCAAGCAAAAGCTCCATCCTTGCAGACGAACACCTTTCGTTTGGCAACGATATAACAGATGAGCAATATTATGCTTATCTTGAAGATGAAGATGCAGCTATGGATTTCTGGACTCTTTATCAATTATGCAAGGATAATAAAAACAACAGCAATGCAGAGCTTAAAGCACTTTGCAACAAGTATCTTGACGGATACACAGATGAAGACGGCAACGAGGTTGTTGGCTTAACAGAGCTTCTCTATGCTGAAAAAACAGCATACGACACAGCAGAAAACAACTTCAATATGATGCTTGGTTTTATCCAGGATTACGGCGTTGCAATCGGCGTTGCTTGCGAAACCGATCTTGGCTTCCCGGCAAACAGAGATTACACCGTTGAAGAAATTCAAGCTCTTATTGACGCTTACGAAGAGGAAAACGGAGAAATCCCGCTTAAAACAGAGGAATACGATGTTGAGCTTTTCTATCCGTTTGTTGAATATCTCTATTCTTTATTCGAGCAGGAAGCTGAAACCGATGGCACCTCCGAGCAGGAACCGGCTCAAAAGGTTAAAATTAATTCTCTTGCAGAATTATTCTATTATTTCTCATTCCCGCACTTTATGCTTCTTTCCGGTCTTATTCTTATTGACTGCCTTGAAGCAGCAGGATATGACACATCTGTATTTTTCGGAGAGAAGCTTACCATTG
Organism: Eubacterium sp.; assembly: GCA_022772725.1. Taxonomy (GTDB): domain Bacteria; phylum Bacillota; class Clostridia; order Oscillospirales; family Acutalibacteraceae; genus Eubacterium_R. The sequence continues at coordinate 6,275 of JALEZT010000138.1, read as the reverse complement.
ATAACTGGTATAACGTTCTCAGCGGATTAATCTCTTATGAGGATTTCCTTACCTTCGGATTAGTTGCAGATACTGCTTCCGAAGAGGATAAGGTTGCAACCTATAACGAGTTCCTTATGATGCAAATCATGATGAATGTTGATGTTGAAAGTGATCCCGAACTAAAAGCAACTATGCAAAAGGGTTCTCTTATTTATTTCGGATTTGCAACCGCTGAAAAAGTTGAGAAATATGTTACAGATGTTTACTTCTCAAAAGAGCAATATGCTCAAATTCTTGTTAGATATAATGACGGAACCATTGTTGACGGTAGTGCTTCACCTAATGGTTTGAAAACATATATCAAAAATGACCCTGACAAGCTTGGATTCAGCGATGCTTTAAAGGAATATTTCACAAACCTTCCTCCAGAAGAATCGAAAGCATTTTTAGACAGAATAATACTGTTTGACGGAACTAATGATCCAACAACAGAGGAGCAAAGAACCAAGTTTAGCTATCATGCTATTGATTACCTTTCAAGGAGCTATCCGGGTAAAGGCGACTACTCATTGATCGCTTACCAAAACGGCTATCAGGCTTGCGCAGATACACTTCTTGCCAAAACAAACTATAAATACGATTCCTCTAAATACCCGGTTGACGACAAGTATATGATTTTTGTTGTTAACTCTATGATTAACAAATATGTTAATATGATTAAGGACCTTAACAGTGCTCTCGGTATTCAGGGAATTGATATTAACGGAATAGTTAACCAGGTTGTTTCCGCACTTGTTGTTACAGAAGGACCTAACGGCGAGCAGGTTACTCTTGAAGCAATTGCAGGAAACCTTCAAAATGTCTATATGAGACTTGCGAAGGATCCTGTTTCAACAATTTCAAACCTTCTTCCGCTTTTAACAATCCTTCTTGATGAGGTTATTCTTCCGTTGTTCCTCAATGATGACGAAGACGCATACGGAAACGACTTCATTTACGGAATGCTTACAAACGAGGGCGAGCTTCTTTACAACATTTCGCAGGATGCTTACAATACTGTTAATGCTCTCTTTGATGAGTACGGTATAAACACCTTCAACTTTGACCTTAACTACATTCTTCCTGCAACACTTCATTATCTCCAGGGCGATGAAAGCCTTGTTGTCGGCAATTATAAAAATGACGACGGAAGCGATGTTTTAACAGAGGACGGAAAGAAAATTCCGATTCTTTTCAACATTCAGGCTCTTGATCAGCTTCTTGTTGGATTCCAGGGTATGCAATTTGCAGATCCTGCAAGTGAAAACGGACCGATGATTAACGAAATCGTTTCTTCACTTGTTGGCTTCCTTACTCCTATTATTGACGAATATGTTAAAGAACACGGCAAGGACGCCAAGATAGGCACAATGGCCAGCGGCGACCCGGCAACAATCAACAAGGGACTTAACAACCTGTTAACCGCTCTTCCTGTTCTTATTGATATGGCAGGAACTGCATTCCTTGAAAAATACAATGTTGATTCCGACTGGGGATTTGATTACAGAATCCTTTACGGAACAGGCACCGTTCCTGTTGAAGATGTTGACACCAATTTCGTTACGGTTGAAAACGCAACTCTTACTGATTTAAAGGTTCATTTCTTTGACAGTGATCCTCAGGCGGCAGACATTGCGGCTTGGCTTGTAAATCTTCTTATTTCAGACTGGATTAACGCAGTTATTGATTTGTTTAATGATATTTTCTCAACAGAAAATGATTTAACAACAAATATGCCGATTATTACCGCTTTGCTTAATTCGCTCGGCGGCTTCGGCGAAATGAGTATTATTTCGGATGTTCTTAACGGCTTCTTCGGAATGTCAAGAACAGATGATTGCAACTTTGAGCTTGCAGAAAGAGCAATTCCTCTTTCAACCGACGAGACTGCAAATTATGTTGGCTTCAGTGAAGACTCTGCATTCTATCTTGTTGCTAATGTTAACGAGCTTGTTAACCTCATTATGAGCATAGTTAACGCAAACAAGGCAGGCACCGCTTCACTTGCGGCTGAAAACGGCACAAAGGCTGCATCGGGCATTCTTGGTTCGGTTGATTTTGAAAAGATTGCAAACGATTATTCAAAGATTGCAACACAAAAGAATATTGAAGCAGCAGACAAACTTATCGAAAAGGTTGACTCGCTTCTTTCAACTCTCCTTGCTAACACATATTTGAACGGATACAGATTCGACCAGCTCGACAGTCTCCTTTCAAGTGTTATCACCTTCCTTCACAACCACCTTGGCGAAGATGTTACCAATGAGCTTCTTGCTCTTGTTACCGATTACCTTACCGCTATCAACGCGGCAAGCACAAAGGATAACGGAAGCTGGAATGTAAATTCAGGTAAAGACGGCTGTGCGGTTGATGTTAAGAAGGTTTACTCAAAAGAAAACCTTTCAAATCTTGTAACAAGAACTTATGCTCTTGTTGAAAATATTCTTGGTAGCTTAATCGTTATAAAGGGCGACTACGCAAATGCAGTAGTCGGCGCAATTTCGGGCGTTGTTTCTCCGAGCGCAGTTGCAATCCGTTCAAGCGTTATCAACGAAGATATAATGGATTGCGTAACCTGGAACGAGATCAGCACTTCACGCTATGCTAAGAATCTTGGCTATGATAACCTTAGTGCAGGAGATAAGGAAACCTTCTATAAGGACCTTGTTGATTCGCTTGGCGCAATAACCGCTATTGCAGGCGCACTCCTTTGCACAACAGGCTATTATTCAAATGTTTTAGAGCCGATCGTTGCTTCTGTTTGCGAAACAATCGGTGTTGATTATCTTACAGGCGTAACCGAGGATACATCAGGAAACGATGTTGTTTACGGAATTGTTGACACTCTTGCAAATGTTGTCAACGCATTTATGGACGCTCCCGCTACAACGCTTCTCAGCTTAATCAGAGGCGCAATCGGAACACTTGACGATAACACCTTAACCGGAATTATTGACGGTGCAATCGCTCCGATTATTAACGAGGTTAACGGCCTTGGCGTTATAATCGGAAACCTTTCCTCAATCCTTGCAGGCAAGGTTGCAGGACTTGCAGATTCAATCGGCACAACAGTTTGGGATGCTATCCCCGATTCAAACATCTTGATGACACTCATTGCAGGCGAGGATGCTCCTGAATTTGATCCGTCAGTTATTAAGCAAATCAGCAATGCAGAATTGCTTCTCATAGTTTACACGGCAGTTGTTGATATTGTTTTGAATTCCGGATTAATCAAAAATCTTATCAGTGGTTCTTCACAACTTAATGACCTTGCAAATAATCTTGCCAAGCTTGACGCTTGCGTTGTTTTGGATATGCTTACCGAAATTATTTCGGCAACCCAGAACCCAACTGAAATTTACTGGACCTTCTCTGAATATGTTGCTAAGGAAACAGATTCCTTCGTATTCCCGAGAGGTATTAATCAGAGCAAAGCAGATGACGCTGTTGACAGCCTTGATGAGCTTGTTAACAACATCTTCCCGCTTCTCCAAAGCTTCGGCGTTCTTAACCAATCAAATCTTACCGAGGTTGTTGATGAGCTTCTGTTCACAAACGATATGGTAACAAAGATTGCAACAGGCGTTTACGGAGCAATCGAAAAGGCTGCAAAGGGTCAGTTTGTTTTCACTCCTTCGCAGCTTGCAGATTATCTGTTAGACAGCAGCTACGGTGCAACCTACACCTCAGCCGCTGCGGCTCTTAAAAAATGTTCAAGCTGGTCTCAGGTTAAATCACTTAACTGGGGCTTCACAGACGGCTCGGCAAAGGCTGAGCAGGGCTTCATTAACGCTCTTGCCGCTCTTTGCAGACCTGTAAACGACGTACTTGCAGTATTCCTTGCAGAGGGAGATGCAAACATTGTTGAAATCGTTAAGGGTGTTCTTAAAGACCTTAACCTTAAAATCGTTAAAAATTCAGGCGATGTTAAGTTAACAATTGCAATAACAGACAACGCTTTGTATATCGAAACATACAACAATGCTGCAAAGAATGCACAGCCGAACCTCTTCAAGGTTGAACTTATTCCGCTTCTTGATGAACTCAGCAATGTTAAGATTGCAGGCGGAAACGGCTACCAGAGCGCAATCATCCCGCTTCTTGAAGCTTTGATGTGCGACGGTGTTAAAACATACAAGCAGTATATTAATGATTATAATAAAGCAAAGGATAATCTCCTTATAGATATCCTTAATCCGCTCTTTGGATTTGTTGACGATGTTCTTGAAGCACCGTTTGACACATTAACGGCAGTTCTTCCGAATGTTGCATATTTCCTTGACAACAACGGAGTAGGTCAGCTTGTTAATAATCTTCTTTCTCCGATAACAGAGCTTCTTACTATCCTTGATAAATACGGTATTAATATTGACACAATTATCGAGGCAATTGCAGGAAAGTCTCTTGGAGAGCTTATCAATATGCCGGGTCTTAACCTTCAACTTGCAGACCTTAACAGCTGCAACATTCAGGATGTTATCATTCCTCTTGTAAACAGCATTCTTAAAAATAAGAACATCAACATTAAGCTTCCGAACATTGATTGGGGCAAGCTTGCAAGCCTTGGAACAGAAAAGGTTGTTGCAAGTGCAGCAGGCGGAAACGTTACTCAGATTATCGGAAATCAGGGTAAGGTTCTTATCACGGTTCTCCGTTATCTTGAAGATGTTCTTGTTGATAATGCCGCTTCAATCAATAAGCTTCTCGGCTCAATTGAAGCAATCAGCAAAAACAAAACAATCCTTGCAGTTATCGACAGCGTATTCGCTCAAATCGGAACTGCTAAGCAGGACGAAATCGTTCTTGCAGTATTCTATCTCCTTTGCGGCGATCCGGTTAACAACTTCTTCGATTACACCGGCTTCAAGTATAAGGATTACGAATTCAGCTATCCGTCAACGGTTGATGTTGATTTCTTAACCGTTATCGGACCTATGCTTGACGGTCTCCTCGGCGGACTTATCGAGGGCGGACTCGGAAGCCTTGTAACAAACAATATTTATAAAGACAGCATCATCAGCTCTCTTGCAGTTGGTCTTTACGGAGCAATTGAAGGCGTTAAGATTAACGATTCTATGAATCTTGCGCAGCTTCTTGCTCAAACAGACATTGACTTCACAACAGGCAATGTTGCTAAGCTTCTTACAGATAAGGCTTACGGACAGCAGTACGCAAGCGCGGCAAAGGTTATTGAAAAAGCAGGCTCTTGGAGCAAGGTTAACAAAGATAGCCTCAGCTGGGGCGTTACCGACAGAGACAGCTTTGTTCACGCACTTTGCGCAGTTCTCCGTCCTATCTACGGCGTTCTTGATGTTCTTCTCAATGACGGCTCGCTCGGATTATTCAATTTGATTTATCTTCCGGGCTCAGACGGATACACATCAGCGATTGTTCCTCTTATGGAGGCATTCGGTCTTTACAACATAAAGACTCAGTATCAGTACAGAGAAGATATGGCAAAGGAATACGATGCAATCCTTCTCGACATTCTTAATCCTCTCCTTGATAAAGTTGAAGACCTTCTTAATGCACCGATAGAGATGCTTGCGGATATGCTTCCGAACCTTGCACTCTTCTTTGCAAACGATGGACTCCTTCAATTAATAGAAAATCTTCTTGGACCGATAAATGCTCTGCTTGACGCTATTGAGCCGGTTGCAGATGTTAACGCTATTCTTAAAGCAGTTGGACTTGATATCGATAAAGAGCTTTCAAAGCTTGGCCTTGTTGGAAGCAACTATCACTTTGATATTTATGACCTTTCGGCTTCGCTCAAGCCTCTTATCGGCGCAGACAATATCGTTGGCTTACTTAACAAGATTCTCGGCTTAATCAAGATTGGCGGCGCGCCTCTCGGAATTGAGCTTATGCCGATTGATTGGTATCAGCTTGCTTCACACGGCGAGGTTATCACTAATGAGGCTTCACAGGCGGCAACCTTCGGCGGAAGAATTTATGTTAAGGCCGATCAGGCAGAGGTTCTTATTGCAGTTCTTCGTTACCTTATCAACACAGTAAACTATAAGGATAACTACTCTGTAATCAGCAACCTTATCGGCGGATTACTCGGCGGTGCAAGCGATTCCATCTCCGATGTTGTCGATCAGGTTCTCGGAATGCTCGCAGGCGATACGGATCAGGTTATTTCCGACCTCTGCGGACTTCTTCAAACCCTTGCTTAATCCGTAAATTAAAAACGGCTTAACGCATAAATAAAGCAATAAGGGGCAGTCTTAACGGACTGCTCCTTTTTT
>JALEZT010000103.1 GCA_022772725.1 Eubacterium sp. | reverse complement strand
CTCCCTTCAAATATATCTTTTACAAATTTTTAAAAATTATTCAAAGGAGTATTTATGTCTTTATTTGCTATTGCAGACACTCATCTTTCCTTCGGAACGGATAAACCGATGGACACCTTTGAGGGTTGGCAAAATTATACCGAAAGATTAAAAAGCAATTGGAATAAGGTTGTCTGCGATAAAGACACGATTGTTATAGCCGGAGATATCAGCTGGGCAATGGATTTTAAGGAGTTAAAGGCTGATTTTGATTTTATTGAAGCTCTCAACGGAAATAAAATCATAATTAAGGGAAACCATGATTTTTGGTGGAATACATTAACTAAAATGAATAATTTTGTTAATGAAAACGGTTATAAAACAATCAGCTTTTTATATAATAATTCGATAACGGTTAATAATGTTTCGCTCTGCGGTTCAAGAGGTTGGTTTTTTGACAGTGAGGAGCCAACCGACGAAAAGGTGCTTGCGCGCGAAATTATGAGAATAAGACGAAGCCTTGAAAGCGCAGAATGTGAGGAAAAAATCGTTTTTCTTCATTATCCGCCTATTTCGCAGAATAGCTGCTGTGATGAAATCATATCCCTGTTAAAAGAATACGGAATAAAAAAATGCTTTTTCGGGCATCTTCACGGTGAGGCGGCTAAATATGCCTGCGAGGGAGAAATAGACGGCATAAATTTCAAGCTTATTTCCTGCGACAGATTAAAATTCACACCTTATTCAATTTTAAAATATTAATTTTTCTTGAAAATGTAATGACTATATGTTATAATGCCTATTCGGTGATTATTAAAGAATAATAAAAATTTAAGGAGAGTTATCAGTATGGCACTTAAATCATCAAATAAAATTGATACAAACACATACGAGCTTGAAGTAACAGTTGATGCAGAAACCTTTAAAAAGGCCTGCACAACCGCTTATTTAAAGAACAGAAAAAACATTCAGGTTCCCGGCTTTCGTAAGGGCAAGGCAACGCAGGGTATGATTGAAAAGATTTACGGCGAGGGTGTTTTCTATGAGGATGCTCTTGATGTTATTTATCCCGAGGCTGTTTCCGCAGCTTTTGATGAAGCAAAGCTTGAGGTTGTAGACGCACCGTATGACCTTGAAGTTCCGGTTATCGGTAAGGAAAACGGCGTTGAAATGAAAATGAAGGTTACAACCTATCCAGAGGTTAAGCTCGGAGATTATAAAGGCCTTAAAGTTGCAAAGCTTCCGACAGAAGCTTCTGATGAGGATGTTGAAAATGAACTCAAAACAGTTCAGGAGAGCAGAGCACGCCTTGTTGTTGCAGACGACAGAGAGGCTCAAACAGGCGATACTGTTTCTCTTGATTTTGAAGGCTTTGTTGACGGCGTTGCATTTGAAGGCGGCAAGGGCGAAAATTATCCGCTTGAACTCGGTTCGGGCTCATTTATACCCGGCTTTGAGGAGCAGGTTGCAGGTCATAAAATTGACGAGGAATTTGATGTAAATGTAACCTTCCCTGAGGAATATGAGGAGTCTCTTGCAGGCAAGGACGCAGTTTTCAAATGCACAATTCACGAGATTAAGGCAAAAGAGCTTCCCGAGCTTGATGATGATTTTGCACAGGATGTTTCAGAGTTTGACACACTTGATGAATATAAAGCAGATCTCAAAAAGCAGATTTCCGAAAAGAAGGAAGCAGATGCTAAAACAGATATGGAAAATCAGCTTCTTGAACAGATTACTGATAATATGAAAGCAGAAATTCCCGAATGTATGTTTGCAAAGAGATGCGACGAAATGGTTCAGGATTATTCTTACAGACTTCAAATGCAGGGACTTGATTTGAATACATATCTTCAATATCTCGGTCAGGATATGGATTCATTCAAGGAAACCTTTAAGGAAGCCGCTGAAAAGCAGGTTAAGGTTTCTGTTGCTCTTCGCGCAATTATTGAAGCTGAAAAAATCGAAGCAACCGATGAAGATATAGACAAAGAGGCTGCAAAAATTGGCGAGCAGTACGGTATGGACGCTGAACAGGTTAAAAAGGCTATTCCTGCCGAGCAGCTTGCAGAGGATGTTAAAAGAAATAAGGCAGTTGATATGATTGTTGAAGCTGCTGTTATTGAATAATTTTTAAGGATAGTGATATAATATGGCATTGGTACCTTATGTTGTTGAACAAACCGGAAACGGCGAGCGTTCAATGGATATTTTCTCACGCTTGCTTAACGATAGAATTATCGTTCTTTCCGATGAGGTCAATTCTCAAACCGCTTCTCTCGTAGTTGCCCAGCTTCTGTTCCTTGAAGGACAGGACAGCGAAAAGGATATTAGCTTATATATCAATTCGCCCGGCGGCTCCGTAACAGACGGTATGGCAATTTACGATACTATGCAGTACATTAAATGCGATGTTTCAACAATTTGTATCGGTATGGCTGCTTCTATGGGTGCATTTCTGCTTTCAAGCGGTGCAAAGGGAAAAAGAATTGCTCTTCCAAACAGTGAAATTCTTATTCATCAGCCGCTTATCGGCGGACACGGTATAACAGGTCAGGCAACAGATGTTGAAATTGCCGCACGCGATCTTGTTAAAACCAAAGAAAAGTTAAACAGAATTCTTGCCGCAAACTGCGGAAAGGATATTGAAACTATCGCAAGGGATACAGACCGTGATAACAGAATGACTGCCCAAGAGGCTCTCGAATACGGCCTTGTTGATAAGGTTATCGAAAAAAGATAAATTTTAACGGAGTTTGTTTTTATGTCAAGAGACGATGCAAAAAATCAAATAGCAAGATGCTCGTTTTGCGGAAAATCCGAAGCAATGGTTCATAAGCTTATTGAAGGACCCGGCGTTTTCATCTGCGATGAATGTATTGCGCTTTGCAATGATTTGATTGAGCGTTCTTCAAGAGGACCTAAAAAGCCGGCGCAGGCAAGCGATATAGTTTTGCCCAAGCCCGCTGAAATCAAGGAAAAGCTTGATGAATATGTTATCGGACAGGATGAGGCTAAAAAAGCGCTCTCTGTTGCGGTTTATAACCATTATAAAAGAATTTACTCAAATGCGTCGGGCGATGTTGAGCTTCAAAAGAGCAATATTTTGCTTTTAGGTCCAACAGGCGTCGGCAAAACAATGCTTGCGCAAACTCTTGCAAAAATTCTTAATGTTCCGTTTGCCATTGCAGATGCAACAACATTAACAGAGGCGGGATATGTTGGCGAGGATGTTGAAAACATTCTTTTAAGGCTTATTCAGGCGGCTGATTTTGATATTGAAAAGGCACAGCGCGGAATCATATATGTTGATGAAATTGACAAGATTTCAAGAAAATCCGAAAACCGCTCAATAACAAGAGATGTCAGCGGCGAGGGTGTTCAGCAGGCGCTTTTGAAAATCCTTGAAGGAACAGTTTCAAATGTTCCTCCCGGAGGCGGAAGAAAGCATCCTCAGCAGGAATTTATACAGATAGACACAACAAACATTCTTTTTATCTGCGGCGGTGCCTTTGACGGAATTAATAAGATAATAGAAAAAAGAATCGGCTCAAAGGCAATGGGCTTCGGTGCTAATGTTGACGCTGAAAAATATGATGAAGAAAATCTGCTTCATCAGGTTGTTCAGCACGACCTTGTTAAATACGGTCTTATACCCGAGTTAATAGGCAGAATACCCGTTGTTACTGTTCTTGATAATCTCGACAGAGACGCGCTTATTAAGATAATGACAGAGCCTAAAAATTCAATTGTTAAGCAATACACAAAGCTTTTTGAGCTCGACGATGTATCTCTTGAATTCAAAAAGGACGCGCTTGAAGCTATTGCAGATATTACTCTTGAAAGAAAAACAGGCGCAAGGGGACTTAGGAGTGTGCTTGAAGGTGTGTTAAACAATCTTATGTTTACAATACCGAGCGACCCGACTGTTGAAAAGGTAATCATAACGGAGGATACCGTAAGAAGCTCTGCGGAGCCTATAATTCTCCGAAATCCGTCTAAACAGGCAAAGGTTCTGCACGCCTCTGACTTAAAAAATGCATAATATGACATAAAAGGCAGGTTTAAATACTTGCCTTTTATTTATTTATATATTATAATACTATCAATTGTTTTTAGGTGATGGTTATGAATACTTTTGAATTTACTCAAAATTACATAGATGTTCCCGTTATTCCTTTAAGAGGACTTGTTGTTTTTCCCGAAATGGTTCTTCATTTCGATGTGGGAAGAAAAAAGAGCATTGCCGCATTGAAAAACGCAATGAACTCATCAAACAGGGTTTTTCTTGTTTGCCAAAAGGACCCGTCTGTTGATGAGCCGAGCTTTGACGATTTATATAATATCGGAGTTATTTGCAGTATAAAGCAAATGATAAAAATACCTAATTCCGATAATTTGCGTGTTGTTGTTGAGGGCGAGCAAAGGGCAAGCCTTGCAGCTTTTTCTCAAACAAAGCCGTTTATTATGGGCAATGTTTTTGTGCTTGAAGAGGAAGCTCCATTAAAGGATAATGAGGAAATTGCATATTTCAGAGGGCTCAAAAAGGAATTTGAGCGTTACGCTTCATATATGCCCAAGATTTCAAACGATGTTAAGGTTAAGGTTATGTCCGAAACAGACGCGGGCAAGCTTTGCGATTTTATATGCACCAACTCGTTTTTTGAATT
>JALEZT010000100.1 GCA_022772725.1 Eubacterium sp. | reverse complement strand
TATTCAATTAAATCTTCAACGCAGAAAATGCCGAGCTTATTAAAAAGCTCGGCTCTTTTTTCTCCAACACCTTTAATATATTTTATATCGCTTTCAAGGTTTAACATAATTATTCCACCGATATAATGAAATAGTAAATCGGCTGACCGCCGTTTACAATGCTGATTTCAACCTCATCGGAATATTTGCTTTTAAGCTTCTCCTGAACTGCAAGTGCCTGTTCCTCGGAAACGCCCTCGCCGTAAATAAGAGTAATTATACTGCTTTGCGCCCTTTTGAAAACCTTAACGGTTGATTTATAAGCAATGTCAACAATATCTGTTCCCGTGAACTTGATTTTACCGTTGCAAAGCCCCATAATTTCGCCCTGCTTAATCGGCTCTCCGTCAATTTCGCTGTCTCTTGCGGCAAAGGTAACCTGTGCGGTTGAAACATTTTCCGCCGCCTCCATCATTGCCATTTGATTTTCGTCTGCGTCTGCGCTTTCGTCAAACATAAGCATAGCGGAAATTCCCTGCGGAATAGTTTTTGTTTGAAGCACGCGAACCTCTCTGCCCTCTGCAAGAGGAATTGCCTGCTCTGCCGCCATAATTATATTTTTGTTATTCGGAAGCACAAAAACCGTTTTTGCAGGTGTTGCCATAACGGCGTTAAGAATGTCGTCTGTTGAAGGATTCATTGTTTGTCCGCCCGAAACAACAACATCTGCGCCGATATCTTTAAATAATTCGCTCAGTCCTTCGCCTGCGCAAACCGCAACAAATCCGTATTCTTTTTCAGGCTCTGCCTTTGGCATAACGGGCATTTCGCCCTCCTTAACGCCCTCGTTTGCGTTTCTGTGCTGATAGCGCATATTGTCTATTTTAATGTTAATAAGCTGTCCGTATTTAAGCGCCGCCTGAATAACATTTCCCGGCTCGTTTGAATGAACGTGAACCTTAATAATGTCGCTGTCGTCAACAACAACAACGCAGTCGCCTATGGATTCAAGAAATGCTCTCAAACGAAGAGGATCCTTTTCATTTGCGTCTGCCGATTTTTCAATAAGAAATTCAGAGCAGTAGCCGAATTCGATATCGTCGGAGGCCCCTGCAACGGTGCTTTTGTCAGGCACGGAAACGGGCACAACGGCGGAGCCGTCAAGTGCCTGAACGATTGCGTTATGGCCGAAAACGCTTTCAAAGCCTTGGAAAATAAGAACAAGTCCCTGTCCGCCCGCGTCAACAACGCCTGCTTTTTTCAAAACGGGAAGCTGCTCGGGTGTTTGCGCAAGAGCCTCCTTTGCCGCAAGAAGCGCGGCAAAGGAAACCTCAATCGGATCATCAAGTGTTTGCGAAAGCTCGTCTGCCGCTTCGGCGGCCTTGCGGATAACCGTAAGGATAGTGCCCTCCGTGGGCTTCATAACTGCTTTGTAAGCCGCTTCAACACCAAGCTTAAAGGCATTTGCAACTGCCTTTCCGTCTGCCTCGTCAAGACCCTTAAAGCCCTTTGCGAAGCCTCTGAAAATAAGAGAAAGAATAACGCCGCTGTTTCCTCTCGCGCCTCTTAAAAGCGCAGATGCGCAACGGGAGGACGCCTCGGAAAGAGTGCAGTCATCGGACAAAACGGCCATTTCCTTTGCCGCCGCTCCGATGGTCATGCTCATATTAGTTCCCGTGTCTCCGTCGGGAACGGGGAAAATATTCAGTGCGTCAACAGCCTGTCTGCTGTTTGAAATATTATTTGATGCGGAGATTACTCCGTCACGAAACATTTTGCCTGTTATCATTTTACGAATAATCTCCTTTAATTAATTGCGTCAACATAAACATTAACCTTTGAAACTTTAAGGTCGGTAACCGATTCAACGGTGTAGCGAACCTTGTTTGTTATGCTGTCTGCAATTGCATTAATGTTAACTCCGTAGGAAACGGAAATGTGCAAATCAATAATTAAAGCGCCGTTAACGCTTTTAACGGAAACGCCCGTGCTGGATGTGTCTCCGCCGTCTGTTTTGCTCTTTATAATTGCCTTTATGCTTTGAATAGGCGTTGAATTAACCATGCCCGTAACACCGAAGCAGGATTGCGCCGCCATTCCAACAAGCTTTTCAAAATAATTATTAGTGATTTCTATATATCCGTTAGGATTTTCAAATTTTACCATAAACTCCACAGCCTTTCTGCCGGTTGATTTGTTTAAATTATAATATATTTTTCTTTATATATCAAGTTTATAAAAAAATGATTTATTTATTCCGATTTAAAATACCAGTTTTCAATATTTGCAAAGCAGTCAAAATATGTTCCCTGCATATCTCCGTTCATAGCCTTTGAAAAGCAAATCATACCTTTTCTGTAAAGCAGGGGGATATATGGCATTTCCTCCGAAAAAGCAAGCAGAAAGGTGCCGAGCTGGGCGTCCTCATTCATATAATCCCTGTATGCCTGAGCCGTTTCGCTCGTCTGCGTGTCTGTTCCGTAGTGCGTTGCGCCGCCTTCCTCAAAGAAGCTGTAAAGGTTCATATCGTTCGGTATTTTCGTTTCGCCTATATAAAGACTGAAGCTTTCTGAGGCAATATATTGAAAATACTGCTCGTCGCTGTCCGTTTGAGTAATCGAAACTGAAAAGCCTATATCTTCAAGCGATTGCTTAATAAGCTTTGCGCAGGTTACTCTTTCGGAATTTGAGCCGTTAACAAGAATTGAAAGCGAAAGATTTGAAATTCCGCTTTGCGCAAGAGCCTGCTTTGCTGCGTTAATGTCTGCCGTTGTTTCAATAATTTCCGCTCCGGCAAGCTCAAATTGCGGGTTGAAAACTCCCGAGGCCGCCTGTGCAAATCCGCCGTAAGCAGATTTTGCAAGCGTTTGTCTGTCTATCGCAAGCGAAATTGCCTTGCGTATATAAGCGTTTGCCGTTATCGTGCTTTTATTATTAACGCCGAGATAAACAAGATTGTTCATATTAACAAGCTTTTTGTTTGCGCTGATTTTTTTAGATGTGTTTTTGCTCAAATCGCGAAAAGCAAAGCTTATGTTGCCTATGTTAGCCGCGTTGTCTATCGAGTCCTCTGCGGCAATGTTTTCAAGATGAATTGTTGTCAGATGCGGCGAAAAGCCGTTCGTAACATTTGCCTTTAATACTGTTTCTCCGTTTTCGTCAGCGAAATAATATCTTCCGCTTCCAATCGGATAATCGGAATCGCTGTGTGAGCTCACAATCGGAAAGGTTAAAAGATTGTGTGCATAGCCGTTTGGATATTCAAGATGAAAAATAATTTCCGTGTCGGACGAAACACTGCAAGAGGATATTCCGTCAAGTGCGCCCGACCAGTAGTGAGAGCCTTTTGCTCTGTTGAAGGAATCCTTTATGTCCTGCGCAGTCATCTCGCTTCCGTCGGAGAATTTAATTCCCCGCAAAACATTAACTTTAAGCGTTGTTTTGTCTGAATATTCATAGCTTGAAGCAATGTTAAGGCTTGCCTTGAAGCCTTCGTCAAGGTCAAACAGGCTTTCAAAAACAAGCTGGGCAAGTATTTGATTGTTAAGCGTAACGGCGTCAAAGGGGTCAAGACTGTCTGCCTGAGTGTAGCTCAGCTTAAAGGTTGAGTCGTCGTTAGGTATAATCGCCTGAGAGGAAACGGGCGCGGTGGTTGTTGCTTCGCCTTGCGTCTGCGGTTGTGCCGAGCAGGCAGTCAGGCTTAACAAGATTAAAGCTGCCGATAAAATCAAAGCCGTTATTTTTTTAGCCATCGTTACCTCCTGAATCCTTCGGTGTAAACCGTTTTTCCCGTCTTGTTGTCTATCTCAAAAAAGCAGCCTTCAAGCACACATTCGCCCTGCGCCGTTTTGAATTTAGACGGCAATCCCGTTTTCAGCTTGTGTATAACACATTCGGGCTCAACTCCCAAAACGGAATTGAAAGGGCCTGTCATTCCAAGGTCGGTAATATATCCCGTTCCGTTCGGCAGAATTTGATTGTCAGAGGTTTGAGTGTGAGTGTGCGTTCCGAAAACCGCCGAAGCACGCCCGTCTGTGTAAAATCCCATAGCGCGCTTTTCACTTGTTGCCTCCGCGTGAAAGTCAATCAAAATAATCCTTGCGCCGTTAGCCCTTGCCTCGTCAATCATTTCA
>JALEZT010000079.1 GCA_022772725.1 Eubacterium sp. | reverse complement strand
GAAAAGAGAAATAAATTGCTTTTCAATCTCGGAAAAAACGGCGCAGATAAGTATTTCGCTTGCAGTAAAGAGGCAGGAAGGCTTTGGTATAAAAAAAGCGATTTTACCGTTTTGAATAATGCCGTTGATTGTAAAAAATTCGCCTTTGACGAAGCAAAAAGGGAAGAGGCGCAGGGGCTTTTGCAAACGAAGGATTGCTTTGTTGTAGGCCATATCGGCAGAACTGATATTGCGCAGAAAAACCACCCGTTTTTAATAGATGCTTTTGCACAAATTAAAAAGCAAAAGGATAATGCAGTTCTTTTGCTGGTAGGTGCAGAGCCAACCGAGGAGCTTTCGCAGAAAATAAAAAATTTGGAAATTGAAAGCAGTGTTAGGTTTTTGGGACTGCGAGATGATGTTGACCTTGTTTTGCAGGCAGTTGATTTGTTTTTGTTCCCGTCAACTAATGAGGGGTTGCCCGTTTCCGTTATAGAAGCGCAGGCGGCAGGCTTGCCTGTTCTTATGTCCGATTCAATAACCGATGAGGTTAAAATAACGGATAATGTATGCGAGCTTTCGCTCAATCTTCCGGCTTCTCAATGGGCTGAAAAAGCGATTGAAATCTCAAAATGCGAAAGAAGAAGCACTCTTGAAGAGATGAAAAAAAGCGGCTGGGATATTTTTGATTGTGCAAAAAAGCTTGCGGATTATTACTCCGCTTAAAAGGAGAAAATTATGCCATTATTCAGTGTTATCGTTCCCGTTTATAATGTTGAGGAATATTTGCAGGAGTGCGTTTTAAGCGTTCTTAATCAATCCTTTGATGATTTCGAGCTTATTCTTGTTGACGATGGCTCAACAGATTGCTCCTTTGAGCTTTGTAAAAAATTTGAAGCAGATAATAATTGCGTTAAGTCGTTTCGCCAAAGCAATTCGGGTGCGTCGAGCGCAAGAAATAACGGGCTTGAATGTGCAACGGGCGAGTATATTCTCTTTTTAGACAGCGATGATTTTTATAACGATAAAGACGCTTTATTGAAGCTGAAAAATAAAATCGACTCAACAGGTGCAGATGCAGTTATTTTCGGCTGTACCGATTGGAATATGAAAACGAATGAAACCGTTGTTTCAAGAACGGGATACAATCTTGAACTGATAAATGAAAACGATATAAATAAAACTCTTCATTATCTTCTTTCATCAAAAATGCTCCCCGGAGGGCCAACGATTTTCACCGTAAAAAGAAGCGTTATTGAAGAAAACGGTATAAGATTTAAAACAGGTATTCAGGATGAGGATTATGATTTTGTTTTAAGTGTTTTTTGTGCCTGTAAATCCGTTTGCGCTATTGACAATCCGTTTTATACCTATCGAAAGGGCAGAGATAATTCCGTAACAGGCTCTTCTAATATAAAAATGATTGAGGGCATTGCCTACACTCTTGATAAATGGCTTCCCATAAGTGAAAGCATTGAAAATGCAACAATCAAAAAAGATGTGCAAAATTATCTTGCTTTTATTTACACAACAGGCTTTGTTGTAAGCGGAAGAATGGATTCAAAAACAAGAAAAAAAGCACTTGCAATTATGAAAAAATATAAATCGGTTTTGCAGTACGGCTATTGGAGAAAAACCAAAATAACAAAAATTGCCGTTAATCTGCTTGGGGCGAATTTGTTTTCAAGGCTTTCAAGCGTGTATTTTAAATTAACACATATATAACGGAGAAAAAATGAAAAAGGTTTTAGTTGTTATTCAGCTTTTAAGGCGCGGAGGGGTTGAGCTTGCCGCACTGAATTTTGCAAGAGCACTCAGCAGAGAAAAATATGCCGTAACGCTTTTGCTTGTTAATCCCGATGAAGCGCAGGATGAAGAGCTTGCGCAGGAGGTTAAAGCGCAGGGCTTTGAAATAGTTGAAATTCCGAGGGAATGTAATTCATATTTTAAAAAATATAAATTTATTTCCGATTTAATGAGCCGCAAAAATTTTTACGCAGTTCATTCTCATGTCCTTTTTTTCAGCGGAATTGTTATGCTTGCCGCAAGGAAAAACGGCATTAAAAAGCGCCTTTGCCATTCTCATCTTTCAAAGTGGAACAGAAAAGAGGGTGCCGCCTTTAAGCTTTATAAGCAGGCTATGCGCATTCTTATCAACACCCTTGCAACCGATAAGCTCGCGTGCAGCCATGACGCAGGCTGCTTCCTTTACGGCAAAAGGGAATATGAGAAAAACGGCGTTTTTATCGCAAATGCGATTGATACTGAAAAATATTCCTTTAACGCGGAAACGCGAAGCAGGATAAGAAGCGAATTTTCCGTTTGGGATGATGAAATTCTTGTTGGCCATATAGGCACTATATATAAAATCAAAAATCAGGTTTTCTTAACCGAGGTGCTTGCAGAGATGCAAAAGCGCAATGCGAAGGTTAAGCTTCTTTTGGTAGGCGAAGAGATTGAAAGAAACACCGTTGAGGAAAAGGCTAAATCCCTTGGAGTACTTGAAAGCATTATTTTTGCAGGTCAAAGAAGCAATGTTAATGAAATTTTGCAGGCAATGGATATAATGATTTTTCCGTCGCTTTTCGAGGGCTTGCCCATATCTCTCATTGAGGCGCAGTCATCGTCGCTTCCGTGCCTTGTGTCCAAGGCGGTAACCGAGGATGTTAAATTTAACGATAATGTTGAATTTATGTCTTTAAACGAAAACGCTCAAAAATGGGCGGATAAGGCGTTTGAAATGCTTAAAGAAAGCAGAAAAGAGGCTTCAACCGAAAGGCTCAGGGAAAGCTATGATATAAGCGTTTGTGCTAAAAGGCTTGATGAAATTCTGTTGTCATAAATCAATTTTCAGTCGGGGTGTTTTTATGAAAATCAGCGTTATTGTTCCGATTTATAAGGTTGAAAAATATCTTGAAAAGTGCATAAAAAGTATTATTAATCAAACCTTTTCCGATTTGGAAATAATACTTGTTGATGACGGCTCCCCCGATAATTGCCCTCATATCTGCGATGATTTTGCACGGCAGGACAGCCGCATAACCGTTATCCATAAGGAAAACGGCGGCCTCGTTTCCGCAAGGCAGGCGGGGCTTGAAAAGGCTCAGGGAGAGCTTGTTGCCTTTGTTGACGGCGATGATTGGATAGAGCCCGATATGTATGAAAGGGCAGTCTGCGCTCTTGATAAAACAGGCGCGGATATTGCAATAACGCAGTTTTATTATTCATATCCCGATAAGGAAATCAAAAGCGAATATAAGCTCAAAAAGGAATTTTACACCAAAGAGGATATAAAAAATGAGATAATCCCGTCTATGCTCTTTACGGGAAAATATTATGATTTCGGAATTTATCCGAATTGCTGGACTAAAATTATCAGGCGTTCTCTTTTGGAAAAGCATTTGCCGTCAGTTGATAAAAGAATAAAAATGGGCGAGGACGCCGCCTTTACATACGCCTGTATAATGGAGGCAAAAAGCCTTTGCTTTGTTGATGATGCGCTATATCATTATATTATTAATTACGACTCAATGACTAAAAAATACGACCCTGCCCTAAACGATATTTTTCTTTTGCCGTATAATGCACTGCTAAATGCTTCAAGGCGTCTCGGCGCGGATTTGAGCGGTCAGCTTCCATATTATCTTCTTTATCTTGTTAATTTCGTTGTGCGCAACGAGGCAAGCCCCGATAATCCGAAAACGAAAAAAGAAAAGAACTACGCAATGAAAATGCTCATAAACAATGATAGCGTTCAGGAATGTATGAAAAATGCGGATTTTAAAATTCTTCCGCTTCACACAAGGCTTCTTGTTTTGTTTTTCAGAGCAAAAAGCGTTTGCCTATTGAATATTTACAAAGCACTTATTAAAAGATTTTTATAAACCGTGATTCGTAAAGAAAGGATAAGCCGTGGATAAGAATAAGCAGTATTTTATTTATCTTGTTTCCTGCTTTCTTAATAATGAAGCCCCGAAGTATGATAAAAGCGTAAGCCTCGGGGAAATATATAAAATCGCCTCGGCGCACGGGCTTTGCGAGGCGGTTTGCCAAGCTGCGCTTTCCTATTTTGATAAGGATTTAACCGATGAAAAAATGCGCTCTGTTTTCAGGCAAACGGTTGGTCTTGCTGTTATTCAAAGCGAAAAAGCCGAAGCGGCAACGCAGGCGGTAAACGCCTTTCTCAATGATATTGAGGAGGACCATATATTTGTTAAGGGTGCGGTTATCCGTGAATATTATCCCGTTAAGGAGTTCAGAACAAGCGGAGATATTGATGTTATAGTCAGAAAAAATTCTTTTGATAAAATCTGCAACGCAGTAAAGGGCAACAAGGCTTTTACGGTTAAATCGCACAAAACCGATGTTTTAACGGCAGAGATTAATTCGGTTGAGGTTGAATTTCATAATAACGCCGATGTTGACTGCGCTTATTTTGACGATGCTTTCAGCCTTTGCGAAAAAAGCGAAGAGCATCTTTATAGGCTTGATAATTATAATCATCTGCTTTATGTTATCTGCCATATCGCAAAGCATCTTTCATATTGCGGTGCGGGAATAAGAATGCTTGCTGACATAGATGTTCTTGTGCGTGCCGAAAAGAATTTTGATTTAAGCAGGCTTCTTGAGCTTGCCGACAGGGCAGGCAGAGTAAGGGTTTGCGAGGCGCTTCTTTCCCTTTGCGCCTATTGGTTTAAAACTCCCGTTAAAAGCTTTGTTGATTTTTCAAAGGAGGCAGAGCTGCTTGAAAGCTTTGAAAGCGCTTTTATTGACGGCGGTACCTTCGGCTATGAAGCAGGCGCGGTGCCGCTTCGGTATATAAACACCGAAAAGGAAAAGCAAAGCATATTTGATAAAGTCGGCGTGATTTTGAAAATAGCGTTTCCGAGCAGGGAATACCTAAAAAAATGCTATCCTTATTATGATAGAAATAAGCTTCTGTATCCTGCCGCGAGGATAAACAGAGTTGCGGATTGCTTCAAAAAAGCAGGAAAATCAAAAAGGTCTGTTAAGCAGGTGCTTTCGCAAAGCGATTCTGCAAAAATTCAGGCGAAAATTATGAAGGAGCTTGAAATTGAAAATAATCAATGAGAAGAAAAGTCTAATGATTTTTCTTCTTTTTTTATTAAGAATTTTTGAAAATGTATTTTTTCGGCTTAACTGTTAAAAATAATTCAAAAGACATTATGAGAGGTAAAGCTATGAAAAAAATAATTTCGGTTTTATTAGCCGCAGTAATCTGCGTTGCTTTTACTGCGTGCGCTTCAAAAAACACGCAAAATGAGAATCAGCAGGGAACAACCGCCGCCGCGCAAAAGGGCGAGGTTTCCGTGTTTTATTACAGCTACAGCGATACTTATATTTCAAGTGTTCGCTCCGCTCTTGATAAAACATTAAAGGAAAACGGTGTTTCCTATAATAATTACGATGCAAACGGCAATCAAACAACTCAAACGGAGCAGGTGCAAACCGCTATTGCAAAGGGCTCAAAAATGCTTATCGTTAATATTGTTGATACAGGCTCGAACGACGCGGCACTTCATATTATTGATTTGGCGCGCAATGCTTCCATTCCCGTATTATTCTTTAACCGTTCGGTTGAGGAGTCGGTTGTTTCAAGCTATGATAAGTGCGTTTTTATCGGCACGGATTATGAGGAAGCAGGCAAGCTTCAGGGCGAAATGATAGGCAATTATCTTATTGAAAATTATGATAAGGTTGATTTGAATAAGGACGGAAAAATCAGCTATGTTCTCTTTAAGGGGCAGGAGGGCAATATGGAGGCTATTGCCAGAACGAAATATGCGGTTGAATATTGCAATAAACTTCTTAAAGAAGCAGGCAGAACGGATATAGAATTTTACGATTCCTCAAACACAAATAAATATCTTGTTGACCAAAACGGTCTTTGGTCATCTGCCGCCGCAACGGATTATATGAACAC
>JALEZT010000075.1 GCA_022772725.1 Eubacterium sp. | reverse complement strand
TTCCGATTGAAGATTTGCTTGTTAAAAAGCGCAAAAACAAAATGCAAAAGCGTCAGTCTGCAAAGGATAGATTTATTAATATGTACGGCGTTTTTGACCTTGCGGAAAATGCAGATGTTATGGATAAAACAATTTTGCTTGTTGATGATGTTAAAACAACAGGCTCAACTCTCTCATCCGCCGCATTAACGCTTAAAGCATACGGCGCAAAAAGAGTTTATTGCGCAGTCTATGCAATAGTAAACAGAGATGTAAATATAGAATAATAAAAATTTTTATTGATTTCATAATCAATCAATGATAAAATGTAAATCAACGCGGGTGTGGTGGAATTGGCAGACACGCAAGATTTAGGATCTTGTGCGAAAGCGTGCAGGTTCAAGTCCTGTTACCCGCACCAGAAAAAGACGATTGCGAGAGCAATCGTCTTTTTCAATGAAATTCGTTCCTTGCAGAACGAGAGAAATATTGCTCCGCAATGTGAAATGCGCTTCGCGTGCGAAATATGCTTGCGTCATATTAAGGAACGAATTTTATTATTTTTTTGAAGTCAATTACTAATTAGAGGTGCATTATTATTGACAAATTATTAATTTTTTTCGTTAAGATTGAAATTATCTTAACATTATTATATAATTAGTAAGAAAATTCAGTTTTAAAGGAGTTATAAGTATGAGAACTGTTAAGGTTATAAATGACGGTTGGTACTTTTCAAAGGAAGCGCAAGGTGCTCCGTCCTCAATTCCTGCCGATTGGGAAAGCGTAACACTTCCTCACACCTGGAACGGTGTTGACGGACAGGACGGCGGCAACGATTATTACAGAGGAAAATGCTTTTATGTCAGAAAGCTTACGAAAGAGGAGATAGGGGACGCACCCGTTAATTATCTTCAATTTGACGCAGTAAATTCAAGTGCAGAGGTTTTTTGGAACGGAGAAAAAATTACCTCTCACGACGGCGGTTATTCTGCTTTCAGAGTTAAGCTTGATAATATTCTTGATGAAAATATTCTTGCCGTTTCAGCCGATAACAGTCCGAATGATAAGGTTTATCCGCAGGTTGCGGACTTTACCTTTTACGGCGGAATATACAGAGATGTTAAGCTTATAGGCGTTGAGAAAAAGCATTTTGACCTTGATTATTACGGTGCTCCCGGTTTAACCGTAACTCCTGTTGTTAACGGTACAAATGCAGATGTTAACGCCTGCGCGTATTGCAACGGAGAGGTTGAATTTACCGTTTTTGCAGATGGGCAGGCAATTGCTTCAAAAACTGCAAGCGGAAAAAATCCGAGCGTTGATTTTATTATAGAAAATGTTCATCTTTGGAACGGAACAAAGGACCCGTTCCTATATTCACTTGAAGCAAAGCTTATGGATAACGGCAAGGCAGTTGATGAAATATCCTGCCGCTTCGGCTGCCGTTCCTTTAAAATGGATCCGAAAAACGGCTTTATTCTTAACGGCAATGAATATCCTTTAAGAGGCGTTTCCCGCCATCAGGACCGTCCCGAAATAGGCAACGCTTTAAAATATGAGCATCATAAGGAGGATATTGATTTAATTTGTGAGCTTGGAGCAAACACAATTCGTCTTGCTCATTATCAGCATTCGCAGGATTTCTATGACCTTTGCGATGAAAAGGGGCTTGTTGTTTGGGCAGAAATTCCCTATATTTCAAGGCATATGGAAAACGGTCTTGAAAACACGATTTCTCAAATGAAGGAGCTTATATATCAAAATTATAATCATCCCTGCATTGTAACCTGGGGAATTTCAAATGAAATAACAATGGGCGGTGCCGCCGATAAGAGCCTTATTAATAACCATAAGAAGCTTAATGACCTTGTTCACTCACTTGATAAAACAAGGCCGACAACTATGGCTGTTTTAACAATGTGCTCTCAAGATGAGGAAATCGTTCATCTAACCGATATAGTTTCCTATAACCATTATTTTGGCTGGTATGGCGGCAATGTTCACATGTATAAAACTTGGTTTGATACGTTTCATAAAAAGTATCCAAACAGGGTTATAGGTTTAAGTGAATACGGCTGCGAGGCTCTTAATTGGCATAATTCAAACCCCGAGCAGGGAGATTACAGTGAAGAGTATCAGGCTTATTACCACGAGGAGCTGATTAAGCAGATAATTGATATGCCTTATCTATGGGCAACTCATGTTTGGAATATGTTTGATTTCGCCGCAGACGCAAGATCCGAGGGCGGCGAAAACGGTATGAACCATAAAGGCCTTGTTACCTTTGACCGTAAGTATAAAAAAGATTCATTTTATGCTTATCAGGCGTGGCTTTCGGATAAGCCTATGCTTCATATTTGCTCAAAAAGATATGTTGACAGGGTAGAGGATGAAACGAAAATTACGGTTTATTCAAATCAGCCTGAGGTTGAGCTTTTTGTAAACGGCGAAAGCGTTGGCAAACAAACAAAAGGAAAATATCCCTTCTTCTATTTTACCGTTAAAAATGCCGGCGAATCTCAAATTACGGCAAAGGCAGGAGAATTAACCGATTCAAGCGTTATCAAAAAGGTTGATGCTTTTAATGAGGATTACAGGCTTAAAGAAGAGGGCGCAGTTATCAACTGGTTTGAAATAGAAACGCCCGCAGGCTATTATTCCATTAATGACACCATCGGAGATATTCTTTCAACCTTTAAAGGAAAAATCTGTGCATTAAGAATTATACTTATGCTAAAGGATTCGTTGAAACCAAAGAATGGCGAGAAAAAGGGAGACGGCTTAAGTGTTTCCGGCTTTAAGATCAACAAAACAATGGTCGAAATGGCAAAGGGCTTTACTATTAAGCGAGTTATTATGATGATTGGCGGAGGCTTCAGTAAGGAGCAAATCCTTAAAACTAACGCAATGCTTAATAAGGTAAAAAAGAAATAGTTGGTCTTAACTGCTTATGTTTTTACTAAGCTTTTTGTTCCCCCCCGGTAGAACCGGGGGGTTATTTTTTTTGCTGAATTGACATTAAAAGATGGTAGGATTCTTGTGCAGCAAGAATAATTATGAAAAAAAGCAGCCCCGTAAAAGGGACTGCTTAAAATTATTTCCAATCTTGAACGATTGATGGATTTTCAAAAATCTCATTGAGCTTATTTATAAACGGAACACAGTCGCCATAGTCAAGTGAGCGGTGGTCAATGGCAATTGTTATTGGCATAATTGTTCTTATTTCAATTTTTTCTTCTCCGTTTTCATCCTTAACAACAACAGGCTTTCTCTGCGCGGAATTAATGCAGAAAGCAGTTGTTTGCGGCGGAATTATTTCAAGAAGAAGGCACATACCCTTGTGGTTTCTGCCGACTGAGCCTATGTTAGAAATAGTTGTTGTGCCCTGTTCGATATCGTGCTTTGTAAGTCTGTCATTTATAGGAATTGAATAGTATTTCTTCTTTTTGCTTCCTTTAAGCGTGTGAACCTTGTGATGTCCGGGCATCTTTGAGCCGTAAAATCTGCGTATTGTCTGGCCGATTTTGCCGTCTTTAAGACCCTGCAATGTGTTGGCAAGCGAAACCTCAAACATAACCTCGTTCATATCGCTGTTGTTTGCACGACGAACTGTATCGTTAATAGCGTCGGTCATTTCAGTAAGGGTTTTATTGCCCATATCGTGCATATTAACCGTCATCATTTCGCCTGTGTGAAGTATCATAGGCATTGAAACATCAATGTTATCATGATAATTAAGAGTGCCGCGAACAAGCTTTCTGTTGAAGCGAAGCGTGCAGTTCATTTTGGGAGCGGCCTTTAAGCCCTCGCAGATAATCTTAATCATAACCGTGTTGATGGTTATTCTTTTTGATTTATCGGTAACACCTTCGTTAAGCTTTTTACATTCTTTAAATAATTCGGTAACATCTGCTTCATAGCTCATTGCTGCGTGGGGGATTTGCTCCCAGCTTTCAGAGGTCATATTTGAAACGATTTTTCTTGCAATTCCGAAATGCTCTGTTTTAATAATTGCCATCTTGTTCTCCTTACAAATTAATCAGTTTGTTAAATAAACCATTGCTATTATATCATAAAAAAAACAATCACACAATAATTTTTTAAAACAAAAGTGTGATTGTTTTTAATTATTTATTTATTAAATGCCTTTTCGTTAAATCTCTTTTCAAATTCCTCGCATAAGGACTCTCGGAAATTCGGATGAGCAATTTTTATCAGTGCTCTTGCTCTTTCTTTAAGCGTTCTGCCTTTAAGATAAGCAATTCCGTATTCCGTAACAATAATGTTAACATCGTTTCTTGTTGTTGTAACGGCTGAATTTTCTGTTATAGTGGGAACAATTTTTGAAATCGTTCCGTTCTTTGCAGTTGAAGGCATAGCAATAATAGACCTTCCGCCCTTGCTCATCGTTGCACCTCTAACGAAATCAACCTGACCGCCTACACCCGAAAATTGCGTTAAGCCGATTGTGTCGGAAACAACCTGACCCTGCAAATCAACCTGCAAGCAGGAGTTAACGGAAACCATATTATCTATCATCGCAATGTTGGGCGGATAGTTAACATAATCAATAGGCATCATAAGCACATCGGGATTGTTGTTTATATAATCAAAAAGCTTTGTTGTTCCGAATGCAAATCCCAAAACAGTTTTTCCGGGATGAGTGTTTTTAAATTTATTGTTGATAACTCCGCTTTCAAGCAGGTCAACAACACCATCTCCAACCATTTCAGAATGAAGGCTCAAATCCTTTTTGCTTTTGAGCTCCTCACAAATCGCATTAGGTATTCCACCGATTCCAAGCTGAATACAGTCGCCGTCATTAATAAGCGTAGCGCAGTTTTTACCGATTGCCTTTTCAACATCGG
>JALEZT010000061.1 GCA_022772725.1 Eubacterium sp. | reverse complement strand
AATATCTTAATTTATCAAATAACGAAATTTCAAATATAGATTCTGTTTCCGCAATTTCCTTTGACAGTGAATTTACGTCCTTAAATCTGTTTTTGGAAAACAATAATTTGGAAAGTC
The DNA here is from genome assembly GCA_022772725.1 of Eubacterium sp. Taxonomy (GTDB): domain Bacteria; phylum Bacillota; class Clostridia; order Oscillospirales; family Acutalibacteraceae; genus Eubacterium_R. The sequence goes on along the minus strand of JALEZT010000061.1, from coordinate 2,412 downwards.
TTGTTTTGCCCAATGTAAAGTACGGCTTGTTAAGTGTATTCGGCAACAATCTTAAAGATTATTCTTTCGTTACAGATGTTGATTGCACTACGATTATAACGGATTATTTTGATGTTAGTAGTATAGAGAGCGGTTCGGAGTTTGGATTTTCTCAAATATATATTGTTGACTGCCCGCTTTCAAAGCAGATGGAAATGAAAAACTTTTACGGCGAATACAGAGTGAATTTTGCAGATCAAGAATCAATCAAGGAAATTCTGTCAGCATCTACAAGGAATGCTGATTGAAAACATAGGAAATATGTGGTATTATGTTCCTTGGAGATGAGGGGAATGTGGATTATTTCGGCGGTGCTTTCCGCGGTTTTCGCGGGGCTGACCTCGATTTTCGCAAAGTGCGGAATCAAGAAAACCGATTCCGATGTTGCAACCGCGTTAAGAACAACCGTTGTTTTGCTTTTTTCGTGGATAATGGTTTTTGTCGTCGGCTCGCAAAATCAAATTTCATCAATCAGCGCAAGGTCGTTTCTTTTCCTTATATTGTCGGGCGCGGCAACGGGCGCTTCGTGGCTTTGCTATTTCAAAGCGCTCTCCTGCGGAGATGTAAACAAGGTTGTGCCGATTGATAAGTCAAGCACGGTTATTTCCGTTTTGTTTGCAATTTTCCTGCTCGGAGAAACGGATAACCTTGCGGTAAAGCTGATTGCAACCGCGTTTATCAGCGTTGGTATATTTTTGATGGTTGAAAAGAAGGAGACCGAGCAAAAGCAGGAAAAGCGTCAATGGGCGCTCTTTGCCTCGCTTTCTGCGGTTTTTGCGGCGCTGACCTCCATACTTGCCAAAATCGGTATAGACGGCGTTGAATCAAATCTTGCAACGGCGGTTAGAACCTGCGTTGTTCTCGTTATGGCGTGGCTTATCGTTTTAATTAAAGGCAAGCAAAAGCAGGTTAAAGCAGTTGATAAAAAAGAGCTTGTTTTTATATGCATTTCCGGTGTGCTGACGGGCGCTTCGTGGCTGTTCTATTACAGTGCTATAAAGCACGGTAAGGTCAGCGTTGTTGTTCCTATTGATAAGCTTAGCATTATCGTTTCAATAGCTTTTTCATATATCGTTTTCAAGGAAAAGCTCAGCAAAAAAGCGTTCCTCGGACTTGTTCTTATGGTAGCCGGAACGCTGATAATGGCAATATTCACATAACAGGAAAGGCTTGGATTTAATTTCCAAGCCTTTTATTTTACCGATTTTGTCGTTTTGATAAATGTAGCATCCTTGTTGTCAATAAAAATGATTTATTTACGGCAAACGGCGAACAAGCTGTCTTTTGTATAGTCCCTATAATCGTACAGTGATTTTGTTTTGATTGAATATTGAAAACAGTTGTGATATGTTAAAGTTAAGAAAAGCCGATAACACTTGGAGGGTTGATATGAAAATGAAAATTGGCTTTAACATTAGCGAAAGTAATAAAGAAAATACTGAAAATATTGTAAACTCGGTTGCGCCTGAGGTTGTTGCTGACGAGCCTGTTTGCTCGGTTGCTACCGTTCGTTTTGAAAACGGCAGGGAATACCCATATTACAACGATGAGTTCAATCTCAAGGTTGGCGATGTTGTATTTGTTGACGGCAAGCTTGCAGGTCAGCCGGGCAGGGTTACCGAGGTTACTACAAAATTTAAAGTCAGTCTCGATTTTTACAAGCGAGTTATCGCAAAGCTCAATCTTGAATTTCACGGCGAGTTCAAAAGATTTCACGGCTTGATGCTGAGCAAAGATTCCACCCTTTCCATTGAGCAGGTCAGCGCTTGGTTTAATCCGCCTAGAGAGGAAGAAGAGGAATTTTTCATCGGCGAGGGATACGAGGTTGCACTCGGTAAATTCAGCGAGTGTCCTGACATTCATCAAAACGATTACGAGGATGCTGTTGAGCTTTACTTTGACGATGCAGTAAAATTCATTTCTGTCAAAAACGGTGTGGGCAAGGCAATTGTTAAAAGCAGTAAGTATCACATTGTGGATTTTAGATTTGAAAACGGTATGATTGAAAACCTTTACTGCGATTGCATCAGCCCGAATTTCTGCAAGCACATGATTGCAGTTTGCATTGCAATTCAAATGCTGTATGACGAAAGCACAATAACCGAAAACAGCAATTTCACGGCTATTTCACAAAACCTGTTTTATAATGTGGTTTCTTACAATTCAGATAAAATAACTGTATAAAATAATTCAAGCCGAGAGTAGTTATTTACTCTCGGCATTTTAATTGTTTGAGCGTAGTTAAATGTACCCGGTGGGTGCATTTGGTGCATACAGGCTATTGTATTAAGTACGGTTTTACGGACTGTCGAAATAGGGAATATTTACAATGAAATAAATTTATGATATTCTTAAGCTATGATTAATACACAT
>JALEZT010000044.1 GCA_022772725.1 Eubacterium sp. | reverse complement strand
CAGATGTAACCTCAACAGAGGCAGGCGGAATAACTCAGGCTATCGGCGCATATCAGGTTGTTGCAAACGGTCAGCCGATAACCTTCCTTGATACTCCCGGCCACGCCGCATTCACCGCAATGCGCGCAAGAGGCGCTATGGCAACTGATATTGCAGTTCTTGTTGTTGCCGCAGACGACGGTATTATGCCGCAAACCATTGAGGCTATAAATCACGCCAAGGCTGCTGAAATTCAAATCATTGTTGCAATCAACAAGATGGATAAAGAGGGCGCAAACCCCGAAAGAATTATGGAGCAGTTAACAGAGCACGAGCTTGTCCCTGAGGAATGGGGCGGCGATGTTATCTGCGTTCCCGTTTCAGCTAAAACAGGAATGGGAATTGATAAGCTGCTTGAAACAATTCTTCTTGTTTCCGAAATGAGCGAGCTTAAAGCTAATCCAAACAGAACCGCAAAGGGTATTGTTATTGAAGCAAAGCTTGATAAGGGCAGAGGCCCCGTTGCAACCTTCCTTGTTCAAAACGGAACTCTTAAATCGGGCGATTATGTTGTTGCCGGCACGGCAGTCGGAAGAGTTCGCGCAATGACCGATTATAAGGGCAGAAAAATCAACAGTGCAGGCCCGTCTGTTCCCGTTGAAATTATGGGACTTGACAGAGCACCGATGAGCGGCGACGAGTTCAATGCCGTTTCTGATGAAAGGCTTGCAAAGCAGCTTGTTGAGCAGAGAAAGGCTCAGGCTAAGGAGGAAGAGTTTAAGCTTTATCAAAAGGTTACTCTTGACACTCTTTTCTCAACTCTTGAAGAGGGTATGCTCAAGGAGCTTAATATCATCGTTAAAGCAGATGTTCAGGGCTCTGTTGAGGCGGTTAAGCAGTCGCTTCTTAAAATTGAAAACGATGAGGTAAGAGTAAAGATTATTCACGGCGCAGTAGGCGCAGTAAACGATTCCGATGTTATGCTTGCAAACGCTTCAAATGCAATTATTGTTGCATTCGCAACGGGCGTTGAGCAGGTTGCAGCCGATAATGCGGCAAGAGACGGCATTGAAATCAAGCAGTATGATATTATTTATGATGCAATTGAGGATATTGAAGCCGCAATGAAGGGTATGCGCTCCGTTAAGCACCGTAATGTTGATACGGGAACGGTTGAGGTTCGCGAGATTTATACTCTTTCAAGCGTCGGTTCAATCGCAGGCTCTCTTGTAACAAGCGGAACAATCCGCAGAGCCGGTAGGGTTCGTGTTATTAGAGACGGCAAGCAGATTGCAGAAACGGGTATTAAGAGCCTTAAAAGATTTAAAGACGATGTTAAAGAGGTTTCCTCGGGCTATGAATGCGGTATCTCTCTTGAAGATTGGGACGATTTGAAGCCGGGCGACATCTTTGAATGCTATATTATTGAGGATTACAGGGATTAATTATGGCAGGTTTTCGTATAGACAGAATTTCTGAGGACATTAAGCGTGAAATTATTTCTCTGATGAGGGAGCTTAAAGACCCCCGCGTTGCAGGAAAAATGCTTACTGTTGTTAATGTAACGGTATCAAACGATTTAAGTTATGCCAAGGTTTATGTCAGTGCAATGGACGGTTTGGCAACGGCAAAGGAGGCTTGCAAGGGCTTAACCTCTGCACAGGGCTATATCCGCCGTGCGCTCGGAAATAATCTTCATTTAAGAAAAGCTCCGGAGCTCACATTTATTGCAGATGATTCCATTGAAAAGGGCATGGAGATATTTGAAAAATTAAAGGATACTTCAAATGAAAATTGATATTAAAGAATGTGCAGGGCTTCTTTTACAGCAGGATAATATTCTTATTCTGACTCACGCCCATCCGGACGGAGACACTCTCGGCTCGGGCTTCGGGCTTTGCCTCGCCCTGCTTAAACTCGGAAAAAAGGCAAGAGTTATTAATGCCGATGAAATCCCCGCAAAATACGGTTATCTGTATGAGGGAGTTGATTTTCCCGAATTCAAAGAGGAGTTTATAGTTGCCGTTGATGTTGCAACGGAAAATCTTCTCGGCCCTCTCCAAGATGAGTTTAAGGGCAAAATCAATCTTTGCATAGACCATCACACAACAAATACCTTTTACGCGGAAAAAACATTGCTTTGCGATGTTCCGGCCGCGTGCGAGATAATCTATAAGGTTGTTCTTGAACTCGGCGTGCAGATTGATGAAGGCATTGCAAATTGTCTTTTCACGGGAATTTCAACCGATACAGGCTGTTTCAGATATGCTTCAACAAATTCCGAAACATTCAGAATTGCCGCAAATCTTATAGATTTGGGAGCGCAAAACGGAAAGATAAACCGCATAATGTTTGAAACAAAAACAAAAACCTATGCTTATCTTGAAAGGCTTGCGCTTGACGGGCTTGAATTTTATCATTCGGGCAGAGTTGCAATTATAACCGTAACTCAGGAAATGTATGAAAAAACAGGCTCAAACGAGCAGGAGACAGAGGCTCTCGCTCCGCTCACAAGGCAGATTGAGGGTGTTGAAATCGGTATTACCATAAGAGAAAAAAAGGATAAAACCTGCAAGGCTTCCATAAGAACCTTTGAAAGCGTTAATGCCGCAGAGCTTGCGTCTGCCTTTGGCGGCGGCGGTCATCTTCAAGCGGCGGCTTGCAGGCTTAACTGCGGTGTTGAGGAAGCTAAGGAGCTCCTTGTTGAAAAGTGCGGAGAAATTCTTAAATGACGGGTATTATTTGCATAAATAAGCCGTCGGATATAACCTCGTTCGGCGTTTGCTCAAGGGTTAGATATGCAACGGGCGAAAAAAAGTGCGGCCACGCAGGAACGCTTGACCCTATGGCAACGGGCGTTCTCCCCGTGCTTCTCGGCGGTGCAACAAAATTTCTTGATTTTCTTCCCGAAAGCGATAAGGCATATAAGGCTGAATTTATGCTCGGAACGGTAACAGACACCCTTGATATAACGGGAAAGGTTATCGAAAAAAACAGCGTAAATGCCGATTATAAGGCTGTTGCAGAAGCGGCAGAGAGCTTCTTGGGAACAATAATGCAAACTCCGCCGATGTATTCCGCAGTTTCCGTTGGAGGCAAACGGCTTTATGAGCTTGCTCGGCAGGGAATAGAGATTGAGCGGCAGAGCAGAGAGGTTGAAATCAAAAGAATAAGAGTTGAGCAGATAAGCAATGTTGAATATTCAATTGAGGTTTTGTGCTCAAAGGGCACCTATGTGCGCACGCTTATTGACGATATCGGCAAAAAGCTCGGCTGCGGTGCAGTAATGACAAAGCTTTGCAGAACGCTTGCCTGCGGATTTCCCATTGAAAAATGCGTATCTCTTGATGAAATTCTCAAAAGAAAGGAAGAAAATGCTTCCTTTGATGATTTGCTTATTCCCGTCGATAAGGCGCTTTCGCCTTACGGCAGAATTGCCGTAACCTCCGCGCAGAGCATACGCTTCAAAAACGGCGGCGCA
>JALEZT010000179.1 GCA_022772725.1 Eubacterium sp. | reverse complement strand
TGGGCGTTTTTAATATATATGGGATATTTAAAGTACTTTAATGATTAAAAAAATATATAGCTTTCCCGCCTTAAATCAGGCGGGATTTTTAATAATTTCCGATTGAATATAATTGCCGTGGGTGTTATAATATTTATAATCAAATAATCAAAAATCGCAGAGCGCGCGGAGGACGGCTATTGAAAAACGCAAATGTTGATTATAAGGAAAACGATAATCTTGTTATAGGCAGAAACGCCGTTATGGAGCTTCTCAAAAGCGGGAGGGAAATTGAATGTATTTCCGTTGCAAAGGGCGAAAGAGAGGGCTCGGTAACAAGGATACTTGCGCTTGCAAGGGAAAAGGGCGTTGTTGTTAAAAATGTTGACAGGAAAAAGCTTGATTTTATGTGTGCAGGCGCTAATCATCAAGGTGTGTGTGCCTCTGTTCCTGCTCACGAATACAGCTCTGTTGAAGAAATTCTTGAATATGCCAAGGAGAAGAATGAGCCTCCGTTTATCATTATCTGCGATGAGATTGAGGACAGTCATAATTTAGGAGCAATCATCAGAACCGCCGAGGCGTGCGGAGTGCACGGCGTTATTATTCCGAAAAGGCGCAATGTCGGTCTTAATTTCGTTGTTTCAAAAACCTCGTGCGGTGCGCTTGAATATGTTAAGGTTGCAAGAGTTGGCAATCTTTCTTCAACTATTGAGGACTTAAAAAAGAAAAATATATGGGTTTACTGCGCCGATATGGACGGTCAGCCCTGGTGTAAAACGGATTTTTCGGGCGGCTGCGCTCTTGTTGTCGGCAGTGAGGGCAAGGGAGTAGGCAGGCTCATCAAGGAAAAATGCGATGTAACCGTCAGCCTGCCTATGAGAGGGCAGGTAAACAGCTTAAATGCGTCTGTTGCCGCAGGCGTAATTATGTATGAAATTGCGCGCCAAAGGCTTGAATTATAAATATAAATGAGTGATTTTATGAGTGAGAACAACAATCTTTCCGTTGAGGAAATTCTGCGCGAGGCGCAGGAGGTGCTTGACGGCATAGGAAGAAAATCCGAAAAGGCAAAGGCGGAAATCAAAAGCGTTGAGGAGCCGTTGGAGCCTGTTGAGGAGGTTAAAACCTTTACTCCTAAAAACGAAAAGGAGGAGGTTAAGGAATACTCCTTGCAGGATAAAGCCGCCAAGGCAAGCGGCGAAGACGATGAAAACGGCTCTGCTTCGCAGAAAACCGCCGTTGTAAATCCCGTTTCGGATAAAACAAGGCCCGTTAGGGCAACGGATAAAACCGCCGTTGTGCCGAGCGGCATATCGGCTAAAAAAAGCTTTTTCAGAAAAAATTCGGCAGACAGTGAGTTTACGGATTCGCCTCCGCAGATTATTGAAAAGGCGGCAACAATAAAAAGCAAATCAAGGTTTGACAAAACCTCCGATTTGCAGGAAATACCAACAATTCTTGCGGTTGAGGAGCTTGATAAAACACGAATAATGCTTTCGGGCGAGTCAAAGGAGGAGAACGCTCCTGTTCGCCAAAACGACGAATACACAAGTGAAGACCAAATTAAAATGACGGGCTTTGATGATGAGGTTGACGAGGTGCCCGTTATAGACGAAGAGGTTGCCGAGGAAATGCTCCGCAGACGCCGCGAGGAAAAGGTTAATAAATTCCGCCTTTTCGCAAAGGAAGAGGTTGAGGGCGACACTAAAAGCGAAGCAAAGAAAATTAAATTTGACGATTATAAAAACGAAAACGAAAAGGAGCAGACGCTCGAACAGCTTATAAAAAGAAAAGCCTCTGTTCAAATTCAGCTTGGCTTAACGGTTGCATTCGGAGCAGTTCTTTTTGCTTTAACCCTGCTTGAAAATTCGGTTTATCTTCCCGCCTTTCTCAGCAATGATTTTGCTTATTATTTAACGGCAACCGTTATTTTTGCGGTTATCGTTCTTGTTAATATAAATCTGATTATTCACGGCTTGAATTTTCGAAAGGGCATTAATTCCGATTTTCCCGTTGTTGTGGCTTGCGCGGCGGCGCTTGCCCATTCAATCGCCCTTATTGTTTATCCCGATATAACGCTTGACGGCGGTGCGCTTCTGCCGTCTGCGGCGGTGTTTGCCCTGTTTATGAGCAATATCGGAAAAAGAACAATGCTTGTTAGGATAATCAAAAACTTTGAATTTTTAACCTCGCAGGGCGAAAAATCAACCGTTGAGGATATAGTAAACGAGGTTGACGCCGCAGTTATTTCAAGAAATATGCTTGACGGTAAGCCGTATCTTAAATACAGTGTAAAAACGGATTTCCCAACAAGCTTTCTTGAAATTTCCTTTGCAGACGAGCCTGCCGACAGAATTGCAAAAATTTTGGTTCCCTTTTTGGTAATTTTAAACACGGTGCTTTTTGTTGCAGTCGGTCTTGTTCAGGAAAACTGGATAGCGGCGGCGAATGTTCTTGCGGCGTGTGTAATACTTTCGTGTCCTGTTGTTTCCCTTGCCGCAACAAACTGCGCGCTGATTTCCGTTTCAAAGGAGCTTGAAAGAAAGGGCGCAATGATATGCGGCTTTGAGGGAGCGCGTTTTGTTCACGATTCAAACGCGCTTGTTATGGAGGCCTCCGATTTATTCGGCAGACGCTCGTGCGATTTGCACGGCTTTAAAACCTTTAACGGCGCAAAGATAGACGACGCAATTTTGCAAACCGCCGCGGTTATAATTAAAACGAAAAGTCCTCTTGCTCATGTTTTTGATGATGTTATAGTCGGCAAGCAGTCTATCTTGCCGGAGGTGGACGGCGTTATTTATGAGGACAAAATGGGCACATCTGCTTGGATTTATCAAAAGAAAATCCTTGTGGGCAACAGAGATTTGCTGATAAGGCACGGCGTCAGTGTTCCTAAAATCGAATACGAAAAGAAATACACGCGAAAGGGCAGAAAGGCGCTTTATCTTGCCGTTGCAGGTAAAATTTCGGCAATGTTTATAGTAAGCTATTCTGCCGAGCCTCAGCTCAAAAAGAGCCTTAAAAAGCTTGAAAAAAGCGGCATAACCTTAATTCTTAAAAGCTGCGACCCATACATAAATGAGGAAAGCGTTATGAATATTTTTGATGTTCCCGAGGGCTTTATAAGAGTTATGACGGCGTCAAACAGCCGATGCTTTGAAAAATACAGCGAGGCGGTTGTTGAAAAAAGCCCTGCCTATGCGGTGCATAACGGCTCAACGCTTGCGTTCATTTCCTCTGTTTTGGGAGCGGATAATCTTGTCAGCACCGAAAAAATAATAACCGTGCTTGCCGCCTTCGGCTCTGCGCTCGGCTTCGGCGTTGCGGCGCTTTTGGGAATTGTAAACGGCATAAGCCAGCTTAATGCGGTTAATATTATTATTTTTCAGGCGGTGTGGAGTGCATTTGTTCTTATAGTTACTAATTTAAGGAAAAACGGCGTATAATATGATTATAAAGCATTATGCTTTTAATATGCTCGGTATGCCCGATGCCGAGCTCAATATAAGGGCAGAAAGGAATTTTATTATGAAGCTTGAAGGTTCAAAAACACAGGCAAATTTAATGGCGGCTTTCGCAGGAGAAAGCCAGGCGCACACAAAGTATCAGTATTATGCTTCAAAGGCTAAGAAGGATGGCTTTGTTCAGATTGCAAATCTTTTCACGGAAACTGCAATGAATGAAAAGGAGCATGCAAAAATCTGGTTCAAAATTCTTCACAACAACGGTATTCCGGACACTGCAACCAATCTTAAAGATGCGGCAGAGGGTGAAAACTATGAGTGGACAGATATGTATGCAACCTTTGCCAAGGACGCAAGAGAAGAGGGCTTTGAGGATATAGCCGTTCTTTTTGAAAAGGTTGGCGAAATCGAAAAGGAGCACGAGGAAAGATATCTGAAGCTCCTTGCAAATGTTGAGGGCGGAATTGTTTTCAGCAAGGACGAGGAAAAAATTTGGAAATGCTCAAACTGCGGACATATTGTTGTCGGCAAGGAGGCTCCGGAGGTTTGCCCCGTTTGCGCTCATCCGAGAGCATATTTTGAAATCAAGGCAGAAAACTATTAATATTTAACGGCGTTAATTTTTTGCAGGCAGGATATTCTTATCCTGCCTGTTAAACGGTTTATATTAAGGCGGCGATTTAATGTTTTATGAATTTTCCGATGATGTTGTAACCGTTAGCATTGAGAATATAAATCCTCATTATGTAACGGCAGGCTATGTAACCGTAAGTGAATTTGAAAAAATCTATGAGCACTTCGGCTTTGCGCGCTCAAATGTTGAGTCGCTTGGGCAAGACGCACATTATTCTCGCTTTGGAGTTGAGGTTAATGATGATTATTGCTTTACGAAGCTTTCGGTTATTAATGCACAGAAAATAATGGGAGAAAAGGATATAATAGCACTTTTTATAAAGAAAAATTTGCTTATTGTTGTTGATGTTGCAGACAGCGACGGCTCAACAAGAGATAAGTTTATGTCCTCCCTCGGCAAATATTCCCC
>JALEZT010000178.1 GCA_022772725.1 Eubacterium sp. | reverse complement strand
GAGCGAATAACAGGTTGTGTGGCAATGGGTACAGATTTTATTTATGCCGTATTTTTTTGCAAGCGGAGCGATAAACGCTGTAAAATGCGGACAATGAATATGAACGGCACTCCATTCGCCGCCGTGCTCCTTTAAAATTTCTTCAAGCTCATTATTAACAAAAAGAGCCTTAACGCTTGGAAAAGGGATTTTATAAACCCTGCCGCCGAGCGCTTCTATATCTTCCCTGCGTGTTTTTTCCTTATCCTGAAAATACAGAACATCAAACACAATATTTTCGGGCATGGCCTTTGCATAATTCAAAACAACGCTCATAACGCCGTTTGATATTCCTATATCGGGAATTACATTTAAAATACGCATAACACAATCTCGCAATAAATAATTATTAATTATATTATAAAATTTAGCAATTCCTTTGTCAATAACGGCTTTCGGCACAAAAAAAGCATCCGCAAAAGCGGATGCTGATTTTAATTATGGAAATAGAATTATTTGAGTTCAACAGTTGCGCCTGTTTCCTCGATTTTAGCTTTAAGAGCCTCAGCGTCTGCTGTGGGAACTGCTTCTTTAAGAGTTGAAGGAGCACCGTCAACAAGCTCCTTAGCCTCTTTAAGACCAAGACCTGTTGCTTCCTTAACAGCTTTAACAACCTGAATCTTGTTAGGACCAACATCTTTAAGAATAACATCAAACTCTGTTTTCTCCTCAGCTGCTGCTGCGCCGCCTTCTGCCGGTGCTGCAACTGCAACTGCTGCTGCTGCGCTAACGCCGAATTCTTCTTCTACTGCTGATACGAGCTCTGAAAGCTCAAGAACTGTGAGAGCTTTAAGCTCTTCAACAATCTTTGTTACGTTCTCTGATGCCATTTTGATTTCCTCCGTAAAATTTTTTAGTTAAATTTTTTAATTATTCTGTTGCAGCTGCTTCCTCTGCGGGAGCCTCTGCGTTTTGAGCGGGTGCTTCCTCTGCGGGAGCCTCAGCCTCTGCCGGAGCTTCCTCTGCGGGAGCCTCTGTCGGCTCGCAAGCCTCTACACCGCCTTTGTCAACAATTGCCTGAACTGCACGGGCAAATGCTGCGATAGGTGCATTGAATACGCTGCAAACAGTTGCAAGAAGAACTTCTCTTGACGGAAGCTTTGCAAGTGATGCAATCTTTTCAACGCTGATTACTTCGCCGTCGAGATAGCCTGATTTTACACTGAAATTATCATGGCCGTCTGCATATTTTTGAAGAATGCGGGCAGAAGCAACATAATCATCTGCACAGGTTGCGATAGCAGTTGTGCCTTCAAGAACCTCATCAAGACCTGAAAGACCTGCTTCATCAGCCGCTCTTTTAAGAATTGAATTCTTAATAACGGTGTATTCAACACCTGCTTCACGGAGCTCTTTACGAAGCTTTGTATCATCTTCAACATTGATACCCTTGTAGTCAACAACAACGCCTGCGATTGAGCCCTTAATTCTTTCTGCAAGGGCAGCAACCTGAGCCTGTTTCTTTTCAAGAACTACTGTGCTTGGCATAATCTTACCTCCATAATTATTTGCCTTTGAAGCTCAAAGGGCTTTATGGCTGTTTTCCAAAAATAAAAAGTGCATTCCAAAAAGCCTTGGAATGCACAACATTTTTATAACTATATATAAAACAAATTATATATGCTTAAAATGCTCATTCCTCGGCAGGCGATATTTCTATCTTACGCCATACGGCACCTACTGTCTTTGGCTGAACAGCGAATGTATTTTACCACAAGACAAAAGCCTTGTCAATACCTTAATAAATTATTCTGCAACGGCAGTTGAACCAACCTTGTTAGGATTGATGCGAACGCCGGGGCCCATTGTTGACGCTACTGCGCAGGATTTGATATACTGACCCTTTGCAGCGGCAGGCTTTGCCTTAATAACCGCGTCAAGAAGAGCATTGAAGTTTTCAAGAAGCTTATCTGTTCCAAAAGAAGCTTTACCGATTGGGCAGTGAATGATATTAGCCTTATCAAGACGATATTCAATCTTACCTGCCTTAGCTTCTGTTACAGCCTTAGCAACATCCATTGTTACTGTGCCTGCTTTCGGTGAAGGCATAAGTCCGCGAGGACCGAGCACCTTACCTAAACGACCAACGAATCCCATCATATCGGGGCTTGCGATGGCAACATCAAAATCCATCCAGCCGCCCTGAATTTTAGTTACAAGGTCTGCATCGCCAACGATATCTGCGCCTGCTTCCTCAGCAGCCTTTGCAAGATCGCCCTTTGCGAAAACGGCAACTCTTACATCCTTACCTGTTCCGTTAGGAAGAACAACCGCACCGCGAACCTGCTGATCAGCATGGCGGGAGTCAACGCCTAAACGGATATGAACCTCGATTGTTTCATCGAATTTTGCATTTGCAGTTTTAACTGCAAGTTCAAGTGCTTGTGCACTTTCATATAATTTTGAACGGTCAACAAGCTTTGCGCCGTCTGTATATTTCTTTCCGTGTTTCATAATAAATACCTCCAGTGGTTAATCGGATTTTTCCTCCCACACGGGAATCAGTCCTCTACAACGATACCCATACTGCGTGCGGTTCCTGCAATCATGCTCATAGCCGCTTCAAGAGAAGCCGCATTGAGGTCGGGCATTTTGGTTTCTGCAATCTGCTGAACCTGTGCCTTTGTGATTGTTGCAACCTTATTCTTATTAGGAACGCCGGAAGCCTTGTCGATTCCGCAAGCCTTTTTAATAAGAACTGCCGCAGGCGGAGTTTTTGTTACGAATGTGAATGAACGGTCTTCAAAAACCGTGATAACAACAGGAATGATAAGTCCTGCGTCATTCTTGGTTCTTTCATTGAATTCCTTTGTGAATGCCATGATGTTTACACCATGCTGACCGAGTGCAGGTCCTACCGGCGGTGCCGGAGTTGCTTTGCCTGCAGGGATTTGAAGTTTAATTAAACCTACTACCTTTTGAGCCATAATTATTTCCTCCTAAAAATTGTGGTTTGGCGGGGAAGCAATCCCCTCCCACGCACCGAAAGGTGCATAATAAGCAGATATACTGCGAATTACCAAAAATTAATCTTCTGCTTTTTCAAGCTGATCAAGCTCGAATTCAACCGATGTTTCACGGCCGAACATTGAAATGGTTACCTGAACGCTGTTGTTGTTAACATCAACGCTTTCAACTGTTCCCGAGAAGCCGTCAAGCGGTCCGTCAATAACATTAACAAGATCGCCTGCCTGATAGGAAACCTCAACGCTGACCTTGTCAACACCGAGCTTTTTAACCTCTTCCTCAGTGAGAGCAACAGGCTTGCTTTCGGGGCCAACGAAGCCCGTGCAGCCTCTTATGTTGCGAACAACATACCATGTATCGTCGTTCATAACCATTTTAACAAGAACATATCCGGGAAATATCTTTCTTTCTACTTCCTTTTTTGTTCCGTCATCCTTTATTTCAACAACCGTTTCAGTCGGTACGGAAACCTCTTGAATTAAATCGTGGAGATTTCTGTTTTCAACAACGGTTTGAATGTTGCTTGCAACCTTGTTTTCGTATCCCGAAAAGGTGTGGGCAACATACCATTTTGCTTCATCCATTAAAAGAGCCTCCGTAAATAGATTTACAGCTTACTCTGCTGTTTGATCTGCTTCTTGCGAAGTTGCTTCTTCAAGAGCACTTCCGGTTGTATCTTCTACGGTTTGGCTGACAGTTGTTGTTTCTTTAAGGCTTTTAATACCTTTCATACCGAGTGAAAGAAGAGTATCAACACCGTAAATTGCCACGCCTACAATAATAACAACAATAAGAACGATAACTGTGTTTTTAAGCGTTTCCTTTGCAGTTGGCCAAACAACCTTTTTGCGTTCTGTGTTTACGCCTTTAAAGAATTTTACAGCTGATTTAAACGGATTTTTCTTTGGGGACTTTTTCTTGGGAGCCTTGGCAGACTTTTTCTGCTCATCGGCGCTTGAAGTCTTTTTTTCAGCCATGTCTATCCTCCGTTACTTCGTTTCTCTGTGAAGAGTATGCTTTTTGCAGAATGGGCAGTGCTTATTCATTTCAAGCCTGTCCGGAGTATTCTTCTTGTTTTTCATTGTGTTGTAATTGCGTTGTTTGCATTCAGTGCAAGCTAAAGTAACTTTAACTCTCATTTCGGCACCTCCGTTTTTCTTTCGATATTTTAAATCTCCCTCACGAGCATTTGCTCTTATAAAAAAAGGGCAAAAAAAATTTACCCCCTTTTAGAGGTATGGATAATATACCACATCCGTTTCAATCCGTCAAGTGCATTTCAAAAAAAATTTGCATTTATTTCTATTTTATTATATTATATAAAAAACAAATCATATATATGGTGCTTTGGAGTTATTATGACCGCAATTATTATAGGCGCGTCCGCCTCGGGACTTGCCGCCGCAATTCAGCTAAAAAGGAATATCGAAAGCGCTGAGGTTACCGTTATTGAGCGGCTTGACGCTCCGTGCAAAAAGCTTCTTGCAACGGGAAACGGAAGATGCAACCTAACAAACACGAAAGCGGAAAACTATGAAGAGGTTTCGCAGTTTTTCGGCTCCTTGGGCTTAATGCTTCGCGAGGAGGAGGAAAGAGTTTATCCCTATTCTCTTAAAGCGGAAACGGTTGCCTCTGTTTTGCTTCGCGAATGTGAAAGGCTCGGAATTAAGATAATAACTCAGTGCACGGCAGAAAAAATAGACAGACGCCTTAATGTTTACACAAATAAGGGAATATTCAAGGCAAACAGAGTTATCGTTTGCACGGGAGGCTGTGCGCAGAGCAATTTAGGCTCAAACGGAAGCGGATATGAATTTTTAACGCTCATAGGGCACAGCGTTACACCTGTTTACCCCGCTCTTGTTCAGCTTATTTCTTCAAGCAAATATCCGAGAATGATTAAAGGCACAAGAACAAAATGCCTTGTTTCAGCCGAGATAGAAGGCGAAATAAAGAAAAGCGAATACGGCGAGGTGCTCTTTACTGATTACGGCCTTTCGGGCATAGCCGTTATGAATCTATCGGGTGTTTTTTCGGAAATACTTTCAAGAAAAAAATCGGCTCGTTGCACTGCAATTATTGACCTAATACCCGAAATGAGCAGGGAGGAAATTTTATCTTATCTTGAACGGTTCGGAGATTTAAAGGGAATACTCGGAACGAAGCTTTCCGATATTATAATGAAGCAGGCAGACGGAGATTTAACAAAGGCGTCTGCAATTGCAAAGGGCTGGCGGCTTATAATAACAGGCACAAAGGGCTTTGATTTTGCGCAGATTGCCTCGGGCGGAATACCGCTTAATGAGGTTGATAACTTTAAATCAAAAAAGGTTAAAGGGCTTTATATATGCGGAGAAATTCTTGACAGGCAGTTTGAATGCGGAGGCTTCAATCTTGACTTCGCATTTCATTCGGGAATAACCGCGGCAAATATGATTACGGAAGAATTTAAAAATGATAAGAATTAACGAAATAAGGCTTTCTCTTGACGAGGATGAAAGCGAGCTTACAAGAAAAGCGGCAAAGGCGCTTCGCATAAATAAAAAATACATTAAATCGCTTACGATATACAAAAAAAGCGTTGACGCAAGAAAAAAGGACGATATTCATTTTTCCTATTCGGTTGATGTTGAAATATCGCTTGACGAGGAGCAGATTGTTTCCAAATGCAAAACGGGAAAAGTTTCTATTGTTAAGCCTTATTTTTATGAGCTTCCCGAAAACAAACGCGTTTCAAAATATAGACCCGTTATAGTCGGCTTCGGTCCTGCGGGAATGCTTGCAGGTATAATTCTTGCAGAGGCAGGACTGCGCCCGATAATACTTGAACGCGGAAAAGGTATTGATGAAAGACAAAAGGATGTTAATGAATTTTGGACAAAGCGCAAATTAAATGAGGAATCAAATGTCCAGTTCGGCGAGGGCGGCGCAGGCACCTTTTCCGACGGAAAGCTGACAACGGGAATAAAAAGCCCGTTCATAAGAAAGGTACTCAACGAGCTTTACGAAGCAGGTGCGCCCGAGGAAATTCTTTATTCCGCAAAGCCTCATATAGGAACAGACAGACTTGCCGTTGTTGTTAAAAACATACGCAAAAAGATTGAAGCTCTCGGCGGAGAGGTGCGCCTTGAATGTAAGCTTGAAAGGCTGATTGTTTACAACAAATTTGTTCAGGGAATAACATATTCACACAACGGAGAGCTCATAGACGAAGAGGCAGACTGCGTTATAATGGCAATCGGACACAGCGCAAGAGACACGGTTGAAATGCTTTACAATTTAGGCGTTGAAATTATCCAAAAGCCGTTTTCCGTGGGCGCAAGAATTGAGCATCCGCAGAGCCTTATTAATAAGGCGCAGTACGGAAAATTCGCCGGCAACGAAAAGCTCGGTGCGGCGGATTATAAGCTTTCGTGCCACGGCCTGCACGAGCGCGGAGCATACACCTTTTGTATGTGCCCCGGCGGAACGGTTGTTGCCGCCGCAAGTGAAAAGGAGGGCGTTATAGTTAACGGAATGAGCAGTCTTGCACGAGACGGCGAAAACGCAAACAG
>JALEZT010000149.1 GCA_022772725.1 Eubacterium sp. | reverse complement strand
AAAGTCTGCGACCCGCAAAGGCTCTTTGCGGCTGAATCGGTGAAATTCCGATACCGACGGTTAAAGTCCGGATGAGAGAAAATGTTAAATAATGTCAGAACATTTGCGCCCTCGAATAAGCATATCGCTTTTTCGGGGGCTTCTCTTTTGCCCAAAAAGGAGAACAAAATGAAAACAAACTCAAAAATCAACACAAAAAAATTAACCACAACCGCCTTGTTGACGGCTCTTGCAGTTGTTTTGCAGTTTATCGAAATTTCAATTCCGATAATGCCAAGCTTCATAAAGCTTGATTTTTCCGATTTGCCGGAGCTTATAGGCGCATTCACCTGCGGCCCGCTTGCAGGAGTGCTTATTGCATTTTTGAAAAATTTAATTCATCTTGCGTTCGGCTCCTCGGGAGGAATAGGCGAGCTTTCAAACTTTATTCTCGGCGCGGTGCTTGCGCTCACGGCAGGGCTGATTTATAAAAAATTCCCTAATATTAAGGGTGTTATCGGCGGAGGAATTATCGCCTGCGTTGTTATGGGTCTTGTTTCGCTTCCAACAAACTATTTCATTATTTATCCTCTTTATTATAATGTTATGGGCTTTCCGAAGGAGGCAATTTTGGGAATGTATCAGCTTATCCGTCCGTCAACAAAAAGCATTGCAGAGGCACTCCTTATTTTCAATGTTCCGTTCACGGTTGTTAAGGGCTTAATTTGCCTTGTTGTTTCCGCCGCGGTATATAAGCCGCTCCATAAGCTTCTTAATAAAAACGGCTGATACCGCAATATACACAAAAATTTATTCTTTATTTTTAAAAAATATTGTTTATTGATGATTGATATTTAATTATCAATGCTGTATAATATTTTTAAATGAGCAGATTTCTGTTCAAATAAAAATTTAGGAGATAAAAAAATGCCACTTGTAACAACAAAGGAAATGTTTGAAAAGGCTTATGAAGGCGGCTATGCTATCGGTGCTTTCAATGTAAACAATATGGAAATCGTTCAGGGCATTACCCGCGCGGCAAAGAAGCTTAACGCTCCCGTTATTCTTCAATGCTCGGCAGGTGCACGCAAATATGCTTCTCACGATTATCTTGTAGCAATGGTTAAGGCTGCCGCAGAGGAAACAGGCCTTCCGATTGCTCTTCATCTTGATCACGGCCCCGATTTTGAAACCTGCAAATCCTGCATAGACGGCGGCTTCACATCTGTTATGATTGACGGCTCATCTCTTCCTTATGAAGAAAAGATTGCTCTCACAAAAAAGGTTGTTGAATATGCACACGCTCACGGCTGTGTTGTTGAGGGCGAGCTCGGCACACTTGCAGGCGTTGAGGATGATGTTCAGGTTGATGCTGAAAACGCTTCTTACACCCGTCCCGAGGAGGTTTATGATTTCGTAACAAGAACAGGCGTTGATTCGCTTGCTATCGCTATCGGAACCTCACACGGCGCATATAAGTTCAAGCCCGGTCAGAAGCCGCAGCTTCGTTTTGACATTCTTGAAGAGGTTAGCCAAAAGCTTCCCGGCTTCCCGATTGTTCTTCACTGTGCATCATCGGTTAATCAGGAGCATATCAAAATGATTAACGAATACGGCGGTGAAATGCCGGATGCTATCGGTATCCCCGAGGAAATGCTTCGCAAGGCAGCATCAATGGCAGTTTGCAAAATCAACGTTGATTCGGATATCAGAATTGCCATGACCGCCGCTCTCAGAAAGCACCTCACCGAAAACCCAACTCACTTTGACCCCCGTCAGTATCTTACTCCCGCAAGAGACCTTATCGAAGAGGTTGTTGCTCATAAGATTGATGTTGTTTTCGGCGCAAAGGATAAGGCATAATCCATAATTTAAAAATTAACAAAAATTCCCATTTTGCTTTTTACGGCAAAATGGGATATTTTTTTATCTCTAACTAAAAATATAACGGTTTAACATTTTTTAATCATTTTAACTCCTTTTCATTTGCAAACAATAATATTGCACAAGAAATTTGTGCAATTCAAATTTTTTTAAGGAGAATAAATATGAAAAAGAAAACCGAAAACATCATTAAAGGTCTCGGCGTTGCAATGGCAGTTGGCTCCGTTATCGCAAGCGCAACCGCAACAATGGGCACAAGCAGCTCAAAAACAAAAAAGAATATGAAAAAAGCGGTCGGCAAGGTAACTGATTTTGTAGACACAGTCTCAACAATGATGTAACCCCAGGCTTGATAAGTGGGCTGAACTGCTTCCGCTTTTCGTTTTTTGCTTCGCTGTTTTTTCCGTGTTGTTATTATTAACGCAAAGCAACAAAAAAATCCGCAAAGGCAATTTGCTTTTGCGGATTAAATCAACACTTTTTTATTTTAAACAAAAACGGAAATTACATATCCAACATATCCGGCAAGCATAACAACGCCCTGCCATCTGTTGAATTTCTTTGTTATAATTGTTGGGAAAACGGCAACCGCAATTGCGCAAAGGCAAACAATCATATCAATCGTAACAGATGAAACGGAAACCGCCAAGGCGCCCGTGCCCTTGCCCATTGAAATAAAGGAGCATATCGGCAGAATAAGCGTTAAATCTATAATGTTTGCGCCCAAAATGTTGCCGACGGAAAGTGCGCCAACCTTTTTTCTTAATGCCGTTATTGTTGTTACAAGCTCGGGCAGAGAGGTGCCTATTGCAATTGCAATAACGCTGATAACTCTTTGCGGAATACCGAGGCTTTGCGCAATTAGCGTTCCGTAATTAACAAGCAAATCCGCTCCGACAACAATACCTGCCGCACCGAGCACGAAGAAAATAATATTTTTAAACCAGTCTTTTTTTGTTGCGGTTTCCTTTGAGGGAACAATATCGTCCTCCTCCTGCAAGCCGATATTTTCGGGGCTCGGCTCAATCTGCGTTTCGCTTTTTTTCATTGATACAAGGTTCTCAATAAAGAAGAAAACAAATATCGCAAAAAGAACAATTAAACCGATTGGCGAAAGGCGGTAATATAAATTTGTTTCGCCTTCAAAGGTGAGTGTTTCCGGCTTTGTGAAAATACAACCCAAAACAAGTGCCGCAGAAGCGAAAAACATCATAATTGCCTTTGGTGCAAATTCCTTTCGCTTGATTGCAAACGGCATACAAACGATGAAAACGCCCATAATCATAGCCGTGTTCGCCGTAACAGAGCCTATGGCGTTACCTGCCGCCATATCAACATTTCCCTTTGCCGTTGCCTGAATACTAACTATCATTTCCGGAAGTGTTGTTGCGATTGAAACAATTGTTGCACCTATAACGAATTTCGGAACGCCGAGCACCTCGGCAATCCAGCTTGCACTGTCAACAAACCAGTCTCCGCCTTTAATAATAAGCACAAGGCCGATTGCAAACAACACATACATTAAAACCGTTTGCATATTTTTACCACCTTTATTCAGTATATATAATAATATGAATAATAAATCACATTTTTTCATTTGTCAATATGCAATAATGCTTATTAATCTTTAAGCCTTGCTTCAAGACGATAAATCGGAAAGCCCTGCGAGGCGAAACGGCTTTCATATTCCGTAACGATATTTCCCTCAAACGAGCTGTTGTGCAAATCAAGATTCACATTTGAAAGCTTAAAGCCGTTTGACGAAAGGCTTTCAATGGAAAATTCAAAAAAGTGCATATTATCTGTTTTTTGGCAAATAACTGCATTTGCCGTCATAAGCTCTTTATAAATTTTCAAGAACACCCCGTGAGTAAGTCGGTGCTTTGCATATTTAGCTTTTGGAAAAGGGCAGCTGAAATTAAGATAAATTGCCTCAATGCTGTGCTTTGGTATATACGAGGGAAGATATTGTGCGTTGCATTTCATAAATTTTATGTTTTTAATTTCTCTGCGCATTGCCTCCTCGCAGGCGGCAACGATAACATTTGCTTCCTTTTCGATTGCAATAATGTTTTTTTCGGGATTTTGCTCTGCAAAAGCGCAGGCAAAGGCACCCTTTCCGCATCCTATTTCAAGCACAACGGGATTATCGTTTTTGAAAACATCCTTATAATCAATCAGCCTTTTTTCCTTTTCTGCGTTTTGAAAATTCAAATCTTCGTTTTCGCAGTCAATAAGATAATCGGCGCAGTCTGCAATTCGTGCTTCAAGATTTTTCTTTCGTCTCATTCTCATTTGTTATTGTTCCTCCGCCGACAACTGTGTCTCCGTCATAAAAAACAAGTGCCTGTCCCTTTGCGATTGCCCTTTGCGGCTCGTCAAAAATAAGCCTAACCTCGTTTTCGCCGGTTTGAATAACCGTTGCAGGCTGCTCCTTCATGTTATATCGTGTTCTTGCCTTAACGCGCATAGGCTCCTCGATTTTATCAACCGAAATCAAATTAATGTCTGTTGCGACAACCTCTTTTGAATAAAGAGAATCGTTATCCGAAAGCACAACCTCGTTTTTCTCTATATCCTTTGCGCAAACATAAAGGGGAGATTTATAGGCAATTCCAAGCCCCTTGCGCTGACCGATTGTGTAGCGAATAATGCCGTTGTGAGTGCCTATTACCTCTCCGCTTTTTAAAACAAAATTTCCCTGCGGATATTTTTTGCCCGTGTGCTTTTCAATAAAGGCGGCATAGTCTCCGTCGGGAACAAAGCAAATATCCTGACTGTCCTTTTTACGAGAGTTGATAAAGCCGTTTTGCTCTGCGATTTCTCGTATTTTTGTTTTGCTATATTTTCCGAGCGGAAAAACAGTGTGGGCTAACTGCTCCTGCGTTAAGGAGTATAAAACATAGCTTTGGTCCTTGCTCTCGTCTGCGCCCTTTTTTAAAAGCCAACGGTTTTTCTTATCATCATATTCAACTGTGGCATAGTGCCCCGTAACAACGCAGTCGCACCCAAGCTCCCTTGCTCTGCCGTAAAGCCTTTCAAATTTAAGGTATCTGTTGCAGTCTATGCAGGGGTTCGGCGTTCCGCCGTTTTCGTAGGTTTCAATAAATCTTTTTATAACCTTGCTTTCAAAATCATCCTTAAAATTGAAAACATAATAGGGGATACCAAGCCCAAAGGCAACGCTTCTTGCATCCTCAATATCGTCAAGCGAGCAGCAGGTTTTTTCTCTGCTTATGCCGATATCCTCGTTATCGTAAAGCTTCATTGTTACGCCTATGCAGGAGTATCCCTGATTTTTCATTAAAAAGGCGGCGACGCTGCTGTCCACGCCGCCGCTCATAGCAATAAGTGCCTTCTTATTCATAAATTAACCGCCGTATTCAATCATTTTGTCTATGCAGCTTTTTGCTTTAAGCCTTGTTTCCTCGTCAAGAGATATTTCTTCTCCGAACTCGCCCTTGCAGCAAAGGTAAACCTCAGGCAGAGTTATTGCCTTCATATTGTGGCAAACAAGGTCCTTTGAAACAGGATAAAATCTTTTATCGGGGCAGTCATATTGCAAATGCTCTGCAATGCTGTTTTCCGTTGCGATAATAAATTCCTTTTTATCGCTCTTTTTTGCAAAATCCATAATTCCCGATGTTGAACCAACATAATCAGCGTGCGCCGTAACCTCGGGTGTGCACTCGGGATGAACAAGCAAAAGCGCCTCGGGGTGCTCCTTTTTTGCTTCAAGCACATTTGCCTCGCGCACTCTGCAATGCGTTGGGCAACCGCCGTGAACAAGCTTGATATTCTTATCCGGGCACTGCTTTGAAACATAAGTTCCCAAATTAATATCGGGAATGAAAATTATGTTTTTTTCGGGCATTGCGTTAATAATTTTAACTGCCGAGGAGGAGGTTACGCAAACATCGCAAACTGTTTTAAGGTCTGTTGTTGTGTTTATATAAGCCACAACGGCGTAGCCCTCGTTTGCCTCTTTAAGCTGCTCGATAAGCTCCTTATCCATCTGCTCTGCCATAGGGCAGCCTGCGTTCGGATTTGCAAGGATAACCTTTTTATCGGGCGAAAGAATTTTAACGGTTTCCGCCATAAAGCGCACTCCCGCCATAATAACCGTTTTTTGCGAAACACCTGCCGCCTTAACGGAAAGTGCATAGGAGTCGCCCACAAAATCGGCTATTTCGCAGATTTCCCTTGCAACATAGGAATGTGCAAGTATGCAAATATCCTTTTCTTTTTTAAGCTTTAAGATTTCCTGTTGGAGTTCGTAAACATTCATATTTTATCCCTTTTGGCAATGCTCGCAGTCGCCGCAGTTTTTAAATTTCTCGGGGTCATAGGCGATATTGTTTTTATCGTAATAATCCTTAACAGCCGCCTTAACTGCCTCCTCCGCAAGAACGGAGCAGTGAATTTTATGCGCCGGCAGTCCGTCAAGCGCCTCAACAACCGCTCTGTTTGAAAGCTCAAGAGCTTCGTCAACGGTGTGTCCCTTAATCATTTCGGTTGCCATTGAGGAGGTTGCAATTGCAGAGCCGCATCCAAAGGTTATGAAGCTGACATCTGTTATAATGTTGTCCTTAACCTTAATATACATTCTCATTATATCTCCGCAAACTGCGTTGCCAACCTCGCCTATGCCGTCTGCGTCTTCCATTTTGCCGACATTTCTCGGGTTTTGGAAATGGTCCATTACCTTTTCACTATATAACATGATTGATTTCTCCTTTCGTAAGCTCATCCCAAACGGGAGACATTCCTCTGAGGTATTCAACAACCTCGGGAACGCATTTTATAATGTAATCAATTTCTTCTTCTGTGTTTTCCTCGCAGATTGAAAGGCGAAGCGAGCCGTGAGCAACCTCGTGAGGCAAGCCTATTGCAAGCAAAACATGGCTTGGATCAAGAGAGCCGGAGGTGCAGGCAGAGCCGCTTGAAGCCTCAATGCCCTTCATATCAAGAAGCAGAAGCAGGCTTTCGCCCTCAATACCCTCAAAGCACATATTAACATTGCCGGGAAGTCTGTTTACGGTGTCTCCGTTTACAACGCTGTGCTCAATCGTTGAAAGTCCTGCAATAAGCTTATCGCGAAGCGCACTAACATATTTAGCATTTTTATCTATGTTTTTGCAGGCATCGTCAAGTGCCTTTGCCATACCCACTATTGCAGGCAGGTTTTCCGTTCCTGCTCTTTTTCCTCTTTCCTGTGCGCCGCCCTCAATAAGATTTTGAAGCAAAATTCCTTTTCTGCAATAAAGAGCGCCAATGCCCTTTGGGCCGTGGAACTTATGAGCGGATATTGAAAGCATATCAATATTCATTTCTTTAACATCTATTTTAAGATGCCCTGCCGCCTGAACTGCGTCTGTGTGGAATAAAACGCCCTTTTCCTTGCAAACCGCGCCTATTTCGGCAATCGGCTGAACGGTGCCGATTTCGTTGTTTGCAAACATAATTGTAACGAGGCAGGTGTCCTCGCGGATAGCGTTTTTAACCTCCTCGGCTGTAACAATTCCGTTTTTGTGTACATCAAGAAGAGTGATTTCATAGCCCTGCTTTTCAAGCTTTTTCAGCGTGTGTAAAACTGCGTGGTGCTCAAAGGCAGTTGAAATAATGTGCTTTTTGCCCTTTCTTGCGCCAAGGATAGCCGCGGTGTTTATCGCTTGGTTGTCCGCTTCGCTTCCGCCGGAGGTAAAATAGATTTCTCTTGCCTCTGCGCCAAGGTTTTTTGCAACGCCCTCTCTTGCTTCAAGAAGCTTTTCCGCCGCCTCCTGACCGACTGTGTGCAGGCTCGAAGGGTTTCCGTAATATGTTTCAAAAATCGGCATCATTGCGTCAAGTGCCGATTTGCTGATTTTTGTTGTTGCCGCATTATCTGCATAAACAAGCATTTAAACATTGTCCTTTCAGAATCAGATGTTGGGCTTCGTGAGGGTAATTAGTTTTGCCTAACATAATGCAAATCCCACCAAAGCACTATGATTATATAACTATGGTTTCGGTTTGTCAATATTTTATTATATTATTATATATAAATTTACAATATATGCAAATTTTTTTCAAGAGTGAATATTCATTGCGTGTTTTACGGAGAGATGGCGTTCAATAAAAAGCGGGCGAACGCAGTTCGCCCCTACGATACGATTATGAAAAAATCCGTAGGGAACGCCGTCCTTGGCGTTGAGCGATAATATAAAACAAAAACAGGCAAACACTGTGCTCGCCTGTTTTGTGAAAATATTTCATTTGCGTATATTATTTTATGAGAAAAGGGGAGTTGAAAGGTATCTGTCGCCCGTGTCGGGAAGAATAACGGCAATGCGCTTGCCCTTAAATTCATCTCTTTTTGCAAGCTCTGTTGCAGCCCAAACTGCCGCACCGCTTGAAATGCCGACGAGTATGCCCTCTGTTTTTGCAATTTTATTGCCTGTTTCAAATGCCGCCTCGTTCGGAACCTTTATGATTTCGTCATAAATTTCCGTGTCAAGTGTTTTCGGAACAAAGCCTGCTCCGATTCCCTGGATTTTATGAGGTCCGCCGTGTCCCTCTGAAAGAACGGGCGAGGCTTCCGGCTCAACGGCAATGATTTTCACATTTGGGTTTTGCTCTTTAAGATATTTGCCAACGCCGGAAAGGGTTCCGCCGGTGCCGACTCCTGCGATAAACGCATCTATTTTTCCCTCTGTGTCCTCCCAAAGCTCGGGACCTGTTGTTTCGTAGTGTGTTTTCGGGTTTGCAGGGTTAACAAACTGTCCGAGAATAACTGCACCCTCTGTTGAATCGCGAAGCTCCTCAGCCTTTGCAATAGCGCCGCTCATGCCCTTTGCGCCCTCGGTTAAAACAACCTCTGCGCCGTAAGCCTTAACAAGATTGCGTCTTTCAACGCTCATCGTTTCGGGCATTGTAAGTATAACCTTGTAGCCCTTTGCAGTGCCAACGCTTGCAAGACCGATACCTGTGTTTCCCGAGGTGGGCTCAATGATTGTTGCGCCCGCTTTAAGAGTGCCGTCTGCCTCTGCGGCGGCTATCATTGCGGCGGCTATTCTGTCTTTAACAGAGCCTGCCGGGTTGAAATATTCAAGCTTTGCAAGAATTTCGGCGTCTGCGCCGACTGATTTTGAATAATTGTTTAATTTTAAAACGGGAGTTTTGCCGATAAGCTCGGTAACATTATTATAAACAGCCATAGTGATTTTCCTTTCTGCGTTTAATTATTATTGAATTGCCTTGAACGCTTGATCAAGGTCTGCGATTATATCGTCAATGTGCTCTGTGCCTATCGAAAGGCGAATGGTGTTATCGTGGATACCCTGCTCCTCAAATTCCTCGGGCGAAAGCTGGGAATGAGTTGTTGTTTTCGGGTGGATAACAAGTGATTTAACATCTGCAACATTCGCAAGCAGAGAGAAAATCTGCAAGCTGTCTATAAATTTCTTTGCTTCTGCCTCTCCGCCCTTTATGTCAAAGGTAAAGATTGAGCCTGCGCCGTTGGGGAAATATCTGTCGTAAAGAGCTTTATATTTCGGATTGAGCGAGGGGTGGTTAACCTTTTCAACAAGCGGATGATTGTTCAAATAATCAATAACTGCTTTTGCGTTTTCAATATGTCTTTCAACTCGAAGCGAAAGCGTTTCAAGTCCTTGAAGAAGCAAAAATGCGTTAAAGGGAGAAATTGTTGCGCCTGTGTCTCTCAAAAGAATTGCTCTGATATATGTTACAAATGCCGCCTTGCCTGCCGCACCGACAAAGCTAATGCCGTGGTAGCTTGCGTTTGGCTCTGTAAACTGCGGGAATTTATCTGTTTTGCTCCAATCGAAATTACCGCTGTCAATAATAAGACCGCCGAGTGTAGTACCGTGTCCTCCTATAAATTTTGTTGCCGAATGAACAACAATGTCAACGCCGTGGTCAAACGCTCTTAAAAGATAGGGAGTTGTAAAGGTTGCGTCTGCAACAAGCGGAATGTTGTTTTTATGTGCAAGAGCCGCAAGCGCTTCAATATCAATTATGTTTGAATTCGGATTTCCGAGCGTTTCAAAGAAAATAGCCTTTGTGTTTGGCTTTATTGCCTTTTCAAATTCATCAATACTGTCGGGGTCAACAAAGGTTGTTTCAATTCCGAATTCCGATAAGGTGTGTGCAAGGTAGTTGTATGTTCCGCCGTAAATTGTTTTTGCGGCAACAATGTGGCCGCCCGCCTTGGCAAGTGCTTGGAAGGTGTAGGAAAGTGCCGCCGCGCCGGATGCGGTTGCAAGTGCTCCAACACCGCCTTCAAGGGCATTGATGCGTTCCTCAAGAACGCCTTGGGTTGAATTTGTGAGTCTTCCGTAAATATTTCCTGCATCTGCAAGACCGAAGCGTGCCTGTGCGTGGTCGCTGTTTCT
Source organism: Eubacterium sp. (assembly GCA_022772725.1). GTDB lineage: Bacteria > Bacillota > Clostridia > Oscillospirales > Acutalibacteraceae > Eubacterium_R. Next base: position 5,531 of record JALEZT010000149.1, on the reverse strand, counting down.
GAAAACATAGGATGTTGTTTGATAAATCGGAACTGCTCTTGCGTCGGTTGCAGGGTCGGGGCTTTCCTGACCGGCGTGAAGCTGAAGTGTTTCAAAATGATAATTGCGGTTTGACATAATAATCTCCTTTAATACAAATATGTTTTAGTTAATTTTTTAATGATTTTTTATAAATTCATTTTTTATGATTTCAACATCGACACATTCGCATATAAGAGGAATAAATTATTCGGCTTGTTTTGTTTTTACCTGTCATAACATCAACTCTTTTCTACTAACGTCTTAATTCCTATCGGAAAAGTAGGAATTAACCTTGACATAATAATAGCACTCGGCAAACGAATTGTCAAGTGCTATTTTCAAAAAAATTTTAAATTACGAAATTATTGAGCGCAGACCGCTCCTCTTCGGCAAGGTCGGCTATCGTTATATTGTCCACAACATCGCTTATTGCCTTGTTTAGTTTTTCCCAAAGATGAACGGTGGGGCAGGAGCCGTATCTTTCGCATTGGTTTTGCTCGTCCTCCGTGCAGGTGGTTATTGCAAGGCTTCCTTCGGTCAGCCTTAATATCATTCCAACCGTGTATTCCTCGGGTTTTTTAGTTAATTTATATCCGCCGTTTGAGCCTCTTTCGCTTTTAACATATCCTGCTCTGTTGAGCATAGAGATAATCTGTTCAAGATATTTGGTGCTTATATTTTGGCGGGCGGATATTGCCTTTATTGAAACATTTTCGCCCGTGTCGTTAAGTGCCAAATCAATCATAAGCCGAAGCGCATAGCGGCCTTTTGTTGATATTTTCATCTTTTTTTGCCTCTTGATTTTTTGTAAATCTAATATACTACAAAGTTAGTAGGATTTCAAGAGTTAAATTATTCGAGGTTGCCTGTTAAAAGCATAACGGCACTTAATGCGGCAACGGGCGCAGTTTGGGTGCGCAGTATTCTTTTGCCAAGCGTTGCGGCGGTTCCGCCCGATTGAATAACAAGCTCAACCTCCTCCTTTTCAAAGCCTCCCTCGGGGCCTATGAAAAACGCAATGCTTTTTATATTATCATTAATTATATGAGAAAGCGGCTCTCCGCCTCCCTCGTAAAATATAATTTTTAAATCGGCATCACATTGTGAAACGGCGGTTTTCAAATCCGTCATTTTATGCACCTTCGGAATAATTCCCCGTCCGCTCTGCTGAGCCGCTTCAAGCGCAATTTTGTTGTATCTCGTCTGCTTTTTTGCCGCCTGCTTTTCGTCGGGGCGGCTGACGCTTCTTTTTGTTAAAACGGGCGTTATTTCGTAAATACCGAGCTCAACGCATTTTTGAATAATATCCTCCGTTTTGTCTCCCTTCGGAACGCCCTGAAAAAGAGAAACCCTTATGCTCGGCTCACTTTCTGATGCCTGCTTGTAGCAGACTTTTAAAGTAACGCCGTCTCTCGTTATCTCCTCAATAATACAGCCGTAATCGTTTTTATTACCGTCGCAAACGGTTATCATATCGCCCTGCCTCATTCGCAGGCTTTTGGAAATATGGCGGCTCTGCTCCTCATCAAGAAAAATTTTTTCTCCGCCAATATTTTCAACAAAAAGCTTTTGCATTGCTTACACCTCAATTCAGATTATTTCTTGCCCAATGGAAAAGATACTGCTGGGCAATTCCCTCATAGCCCTTAAAGCATTCGGGCAGGCCGTTAGGATAATATTCAAGCACTCGCTTCATCCAAACATCAACGGGGAAGCATTCAAGAAAGCCGAAGCCGAAAAGAAGAGCGCAGTCCGCAACCTTTATGCCCACTCCGTAAATTCCGAGCAGGGCATTTCGCGCGTCGTCTATATTCATATTCTTGATTTCATCAAGGTTAAGTCTGCCGCAGGCCACCTCGTCGGCAAGCCGCTTAACATATTTTGCGCGGTAGCCCAAGCCGAGTGCCTCAAAATCCTCAACATAAAGGGAGCTTAATTTTTCCGCACTCGGAAAGCCGTATGTGTTCGGCGCAATTTCCTCTCCGTAGGCGGCGCAAAGCCTTTTGATTATGCCCTTAATTCTTTTTATGTTGTTTTGCTGGCTTATAACGAACGAAACAAGTGCCTCCCACGGCTCTTGATTAAGAATTCTTATTCCGTAATATTCCTGCATTGCCTCGGCAACAAGAGGGTCATTGCCGATTTGATTGCATATTGCCTCGTAATCACGGTCTAAATCAAAATAATTGCGCCAGATTTCCTCAAAGTCCTTTTCGCTCGTGTTTTTAAGAATAAAATTTCCGTTTTCCTCTTTAATATTTAAAAACCTATTATATGCCGTTCCGCTCCAAGAGCCGTCTGCCTGCTTTTCCCATCTGAAAGCCTCTCCGCAGTCAAGCGTAAGGTCAAGCGAAAGGCATTTAACATCCTTTAATATAATATCGTTTTGCGATTTCTCAATTATCATTATCTGTATAATTTTCTCCTCGTTTTAATAAAAAAATTATACCATAAAGTGTGTCAATAGGGAATATTAAAAATAGCAATTTCACTAAAAAAATCTGTAATAATTTGTAACTTTACAAATTGTTGAAAACTCTGTGTAAACTATTGAAAACTTAAAAATTTAACTTAAATTTGACTTTTCAACAATGAATATTTACCGAAACAAGCCGTTTTAGAGCAAAGTTTTAAACATTTTCAACAAGGTTTTCAACATTTTTAAAATGTTAATGTTAATATACTTTTTGTTGTTAAAAGGTGTTGTCAAGAATTATTTTATTGCACTTTTAACCAAAAATCGTTTATCAAAAAAATGTATATTCAGGTGTAAAAATTCCAACACTATTTGTATAAAATCTGAAAGGCAATGTGAAGTGTTATGATAAAAGGAGTTAATAAGCAGGTGCTTGAAGTAACAAACACCGAAAATCCCTATTTTGAAAAAATAGTTTTTTTCGTTAAGCCCGAATATGCCGAAAGCGACAGGGAAAAGCTGAAAGCGCAGGCAAGGATTTATGCCGATAAGGCTTCAAAGCCTCCAAGGGCAAGAAAAACGAAAAAGGAAATCCGATATATTGTTATTCAAACGCTTCTGTGCCTCGGCGCAGGCGGAGCAATAACATATCTGCTTCAATATTTCGGATAATGCGGCTTTGATATGAAAGGAATGTGTTAATATGACGGTTTATAAGGCTTTTCGCAATTTTTATGTTTTTTTAATATCACTTGCAATAATTGCAGGTGCGGCGGCAGGCGGCTACACCGCCTATAAGCTTTGCTATAATGAAAAGGACGAGGCGGTTTATGCCGTTTCAAAATACGGCTCAACGGGCAATGAGGTTAGGCAAATTCAAAAAAAGCTTAAAGAGCTCGGCTTTTATAACGGCAGTGAGGACGGAATTTACGGCAGTCAAACGCAAAGCGCAGTTAAAGCTTTTCAAAAAAGCGTTGGTATAACGGCAGACGGCATTGCGGGCTCAAAAACGCTTCTTTATCTCGGGCTCGGCGGCTCCTCAGGGGGCAACTCAACGCAGTATTCAAATTCGGATGTCGAGCTGCTTGCAAAGGTGATCTCTGCCGAAGCAAGAGGAGAAAGCTATGAGGGTCAGGTTGCCGTAGGCGCAGTTATTCTTAACAGAGTAAGCCACCCTTCATTTCCGGATAGCATAAGCGGGGTGGTGTATCAGTCGGGAGCGTTCTCCTGCGTTTATGACAGTAACTGGTATGAGCCTGTTTCGCCAACCTCCAAAAAGGCGGCAACAGATGCCATAAACGGCTGGGATCCGTCGGGCGGCGCGATTTATTATTATAACCCGGCGAAAACAAATGATAAGTTTATGCACTCACGCCCTGTTATAACAACCATCGGAAGCCACAGATTTTGTATGTAAGAATATATAAAAAACGGGCGAACGCAGTTCGCCCCTACGGTGTAAATTGTGAATTCTTTGCGTAGGGGAGAACTGTGTTCTCCCGTGTAATCTTTATCGACAGACAAAAAACGGGAGAAATGAGTTCTCCCGTTTTTGCTCTTTATTTTGTAAAGAATGTGAAAAATGCCTTGTATGCCATATAAACATCAATTTTGCTGACGATTTCATACGGCGCGTGCATAGAAAGCACGGGAACGCCGACATCAATTGTGTCAACATCAAGGTTTGCAACATACATAGCAACGGTTCCGCCGCCGCCGCCGTCAACCTTGCCGAGCTCGCCGCTCTGCCAAAGCACGCCGTTGCTTTCAAGAAGTGCCTTAACCCAGCTCACAAATTCCGCAGAGGCGTCGCTCGTTGAGCTTTTGCCGTGTGAGCCTGTAAATTTAGTTACGCAAACGCCGTTGTTGATGAAGCTTGCGTTGTTTTTCTCATAAGCAAATGACCATGTTGGGTCGTAAGCGGCGTTAACATCTGCCGAAAGGCATTTACTGTGCCTCAAAACATCTCTGCCCTCAAAGCCTTCAAGGCGCGCAAGGTCCTCAATAAAGTATTTCATATAGCTTGAATTAAGTCCCGTGTTGCCGTCGCTTCCGATTTCCTCTTTATCCGTAAGCACGGTAAGAGCCGTGTATTCGGGCGCTTCGTCAATATCAAGAATGGCTTCAAATGCGGGATAAGCGCAAACCCTGTCGTCGTGGCCGTAGCCGCCAATCATACTTCTGTCAAAGCCTATATCGTCAACGGTAAATGCCGGAACAAGCTCAAGCTCTGCGGAAAGAAAATCTCTTTCAACGATTGAATATTTGTCGTAAAGCAGTTTAAGAATGTTGAGCTTAACTCTTTCGCTTGCCTCGTCATCCTTAAACGGACGCGAGCCGATAAGAACATTAAGCTCCTCGCCCTTAACAAGCTCGTTTGGCTTTCTTGTGTATTGTTCAAGAGCAAGGTGGGGAAGAATATCCGTCATACAGAATTTCGGCTCGCCGGGCTTTTCGCCAAGCTTAATGTCGATATATGTGCCGTCATTCTTGCAAATTCTGCCGTGAAGAGAAAGCGGAATTGCTACCCATTGATATTTTTTGATACCGCCGTAATAATGCGTTTTGAAAAACGCCATTGAGCTTTCCTCGTAAACGGGGCATTGCTTTAAATCAACCCTTGGGGAATCAATATGCGCCGCCGCAATGCGAACACCCTCGTTAATCGGCCTTTTGCCTTTAACGCAAAGAATAATCGCCTTGCCTCTGTTTGCAACATAAACCTTATCTCCCGGTTTGAGCGGAGCGCCGAACTCGTCAAATTTAACAAAGCCTGCCTGCTTTGCCGTTTCCTCTGCCCAAGCGGCAACCTCGCGCTCTGTTTTGTTCTCAAACAGGAAGGATTTATATCCCTCGCAGAAATCGTCGCAGGCGTTAAGCTCCTCCTCGCTCATAAAGTCAACGCCGTTTTCCTTTTTGTTGAAAAGAAGCTTTTGAAGCTCCTTTGCTGAATTTTCACTCATAATAGCATAACCTTTCCGGCTGAAATTTTTAATATAAGCCCCTCTGCGAGCCGAGCAGAGAAGCGCAGTAAAAGAAAACAATGCTATTACATTATTTCCTCAAACAGTCTTTTTATTTGCTCATCTGTATT